>JBILDT010000155.1:0-2759 GCA_044352485.1 Candidatus Nanopelagicaceae bacterium | reverse complement strand
AGAGGATTTCTCCGGTATCAGTATTTATACAAACAATGCTCGGTTCATTTAGAACAATTCCACCATTTGATTGGTAAATAACTGTGTTTGCAGTTCCAATGTCAATGGCGAGATTGCGACCAAATGGATTTTGCATTTATCGAACCTCGCCATCAACTGCGTATCTAGGGGAGTTCGACTTTAGACCCAACCTGGCTTTCAACGTAAGGTCAGATTGGGTGAATAACGGGGTGGGTTTATGTCTGATGGTTTGTGCTGCGATTACCTCCCGATTACCTCCCGTTCATACAACTGGGAGAGAATTAGGACATGGCTTCCCAGATCCATCAAATTGATGTGACCAATCCAAGAGAGATTTTGGTAGACCGCGAACTAAGTTGGTTGGCCTTCAACCAACGCGTTCTGGAATTAGCCGAAGATAAATCAACTCCGCTTTTAGAGCGCTGCCGATTCTTGGCAATTTTTTCTTCCAACCTAGATGACTTTTACATGATTCGGGTAGCTTCACTTAAGAATAAATTAGAAACTGGAATTTCAAAGGCAAATACTGCGGGATTTACGCCAACTGAATTGATGAAAGAACTTTCGATTAAAACCGAAGAGTTGATATCTCGAAAGAGTAAATGTTTTCACGAAGACGTTCACCTTAAACTTTCTAAAGAGGGAATAAATATTGTCCGATGGGATGAGCTAAATTCAAAAGAGCGCGAGCTTGCAACCGATATTTTTCATAAACAGATTTTTCCGGTTCTGACACCGCTTGCAATCGATCCTTCACACCCATTTCCTTATATTTCTGGGCTCTCCCTTAATCTCGCTGTGATTGTAAAAAACCCTGAGACTGGGGTCGAACTTTTTGCTCGGGTAAAGGTCCCATCAAACTTAGCAAGATTTGTAGTTACATCAACTGGCGATGACCGTAGATACATTCCTCTCGAGCAAGTAATTACGGCAAATATTGCCGAACTTTTTCCGGGCATGGAAATTTCAAATGTTTACACCTTTAGAATTACTAGAAATGCCGATCTAGAACTTGAGGAAGAAGAGTCTGAAGATTTGCTCGCAAGTATGGAGCAAGAGTTGCTGCGCAGAAAGTTTGGACCACCAGTTCGACTTGAAGTCGGGTTGGGTATGGATGACGAACTTTTGGAAACTTTAAAAGAAGAGTTGAAGATTAAAGATCAGGATATTAGTAAATATCCAGAGCCACTTGATTTAACTGGACTAAATCAGATTGCAGATATTGATCGACCTGATTTAAAGTTCGAAGCCTTTAGAAACCAAGTCGCTTGGGATTTGCGCGATGTAGAGCCAGATTCAACCGAAGCCTTCTTTGAAGCAATAAAGCGCCGCGAAATAATCCTGCATCATCCATATGAATCTTTTAGCTCTTCGGTTGTGCGATTTATTGAATCTGCGGCCACTGATCCGCATGTTCTTGCGATCAAACAAACTTTATATCGAACATCTGGAGATTCACCGATTGTCGAAGCACTGATTGAAGCGGCAGAAGCTGGAAAACAAGTTTTAGCTGTAATCGAAATTCGAGCCCGCTTTGATGAACAGGCGAATGTCCGCTGGGCGCGAAAGCTCGAAGATGCTGGAGTGCACGTTGTTTATGGCCTCGTTGGATTTAAGACCCATGCAAAGTTATCACTAGTTGTTAGACAAGAGTCTGGTGCAATCAGACGGTATATTCATATGGGAACTGGAAATTACAATCCAAAGACTGCACGAATGTATGAAGATTTTGGAATTTTAAGTGCCGACCCAGTTCTTGGAGATGATGTAAATAAACTCTTTAATCAACTTTCAGGTTTTGCACCACAGACCTCATTTGAAAGGCTATTGGTTGCACCGCGAACACTGCGTTCGGGGTTACTGGAAAAGATTCAAAGAGAGATTGACAATAAGAACGCTGGCAAACCTGCCTTAATTAGAATGAAGTTAAATTCGATTTTAGATGAAGAGTTCGTCGATCTTCTTTATAAAGCCTCTGCCGCTGGCGTCCAGGTAGAACTTGTGGTTCGTGGAATTTGTGCAATCAGAGGTGGAGTTCCTGGGTTATCAGAGAACATTCGAGTGATTTCAGTCCTTGGGAGATTCCTAGAGCATTCCAGAATTTTTCACTTCGCTAATGACGGTGAAAATGAACTATGGCTTGGTAGTGCTGATTTAATGCACCGAAATCTAGATCGCCGCGTTGAAAGCATGGTCATGATTAAACAGACCGACCACAAACGGATGTTATTGCGAGCACTAGATAGTTATTTAGCACCGACAACGGCGCACTGGAGTATGAATATCGCCGGCACTTGGGATCGAATAACAAAAGATTCAAATGGCACGGATTTAACTGACTTGCATCAGCAAGTTATTAATTGGTATCGAGCCAGAGGATGAATGAATTGATTATTGCAGCCGGCGGAGTTGTTTGGCGTGAAGGCAAGGATTCAAAACTCGAATTAGCAATTATCCATAGACCTAAATATGACGACTGGACCTTTCCGAAAGGAAAGTTGGATATCGGTGAAGAGCTTATCTCTGGTGCATATCGCGAAATTTTAGAAGAGACTGGTTTAGATATTGAACTTGGTCCATATCTAGGCGCCGTTGAATATGAATCTTTTGGAGAAGCAAAGCACGTTTCATATTGGGCAGCGAAAGCACTTTCTAGTTCAAAGGAATTTCATCCAAATAATGAAGCAGATTTGTTGGAGTGGCACGAAGTTGATTCTGCTCGTCAGAAGTTAACGCGT
>JBILDT010000030.1:0-9892 GCA_044352485.1 Candidatus Nanopelagicaceae bacterium | reverse complement strand
CAATTGCCGAAACGACAATTAGGCGAACCCAGCTTCTGCGGTCGGCAAAGAGCTTTTTAACTCGTTTCACCAATTTGCGCATGGGCCAATTCTATCTGTGGCACACCCATGAAAGTTTGCGTAATATGCAGACATGTCGAATCAAATGGGTAGCGATAAGAATTATCCCGCACAGATAAATGATGCCGAGCTCGCAACTAAATTAGATCCACTCTCTTTTGAAGTTCTGCGAAGAGGTGCAACTGAGCGTCCTTTTACCGGTGAATACACCGACAGCGACAAAGTTGGAAGTTATCGCTGCAAGGCTTGCAACCACGAATTATTTAGAAGTGAGACGAAGTTTCATTCCGGATGTGGTTGGCCCTCATTTTATGCACCGACAAGCGATGATGCAGTAGAACTCATTGAAGACCGATCACTTGGAATGCGAGTTAGAACTGAAGTTCGTTGTGCTAATTGTGGATCGCACTTGGGACATGTCTTTGAAGGCGAAGGTTACGAAGTTCCGACAGATCAAAGATGGTGCATTAATTCAGTTTCACTAATTCTTGAAGAGAAGTAGCTCTACTTAGGAATCCGAAGTCCTTGCATTCCACCATCTACAACTAACGAAGTTCCGGTTGTAGAACCTTGAAGTGGGCTAGCTAAATAGCAAATTGCGCTAGCAACTTCTTCGGAAGAAACTAAACGGCCAAGTGGTTGACGAGCTTCGAGGGCCTTGCGCTCTGCAACCGGATCAGCTGCTTGCGCAAGTAAACGTTGAACCCATGGCGTATCTGCAGTTCCAGGATTCACACAATTAACTCGAACGCCATCAACAATGTGATCGTTTGCCATTGCAAGTGTCAGTGAGAGAACTGCTCCTTTTGATGCACTGTAAACCGCGCGCTTTGGAATACCTGCAGTTGCTGCAACTGAACAAGTATTAACAATTGAAGCTGCTTTGCTTTTACGCAGTAATGGAAGTGCTGCCTTTGAAGCACGAACAATTCCGAGAACGTTAACGTTCAAAACCTTTAGCCATTCCTCAGAAGAGTTACTTTCGACTGTTCCAATTGCGCTAATTGCAGCATTATTAATAAGTATGTCTAGCTTCGTGATTCCTTCAAAAGCTTTTGCGACTGAAGCATCGTCGCCAAGATCGCACTGAACCCAAGTTGCAATGCCGGACATTCCACCTTCGGCTAGATCCAGGCCATAAACCGTGGCGCCGCGCTCCTTCAAAATTTTTGCAGTAGCAAGTCCGATTCCTGAACCAGCTCCGGTTACAACTGCCGTTAATCCTGCGAACTCTGTGCTCATGCGTTTATCCATTCTTTGCCGGTAGGAAATGTGAAATCAGAAATAGTTTGGGCATACATCTCGCCACCGGTGCCCGGCTTTAGTGGTGGCATGTAATGCGCATTTTGAATATCTGTTGGGACAACAAAGTGTTCATGTAGATGGTCAACAAATTCAACAACACGATCAGCGTGGTGTCCAGTAACTGCAACTGCATCAAACATGGCTAGGTGCTGCACAAGTTCGCACAGGCCAACGCCGCCAGCATGTGGGCAGACCGGGATTCCAAATTTTGCAGCCATCAAGATATTAGCCAAGTTTTCATTGACTCCGGCGACTCGGGTCGCATCAATCTGCATAAATGAGAAGGATTTGGCCTGCAGCATCTGCTTAAAAATAATTCGATTCATTCCGTGCTCGCCAGTTGCTACTCGCACCGGTGCAATGGCTTTTGCAATAGTTGCATGGCCTAAAACATCATCTGGGTTTGTTGGCTCCTCAACCCAGTGCAGATTTACATCGCCAATTCCCTTAATCCATTCAATTGCTTGGTTTACATCCCAAACCTGATTAGCATCGATTGAAATTTTTATATCTGGGCCAACAGCTTCACGCGCAAGACGGAGGCGACGTTTATCATCATCAAGATTTCCACCACACTTTAATTTAATTAACTTATAACCATCTGCTACTGCTTGCTTTGCAAGACGAACCATTTTCTCATCGGTATAGCCAAGCCATCCCGGAGTTGTTGTGTACGCAGGTAGACCTTCCTTTATTAATTGGGCCTCGTTCGCAGCGCGGTTTGGCAGGGCTTTGCGCAAAATTTCTAGCGCTTCTTCTGGTGTAAGCGCGTCAGTGATGTAGCGGAAATCAATAAGTTCAACAATTTCTTCTGGTGACAAATCCGATAAGAATTTCCAGAGTGGTTTCTTTGCATGCTTTGTTACTAAATCCCAGGCAGCATTTACGACAGCACCAGCGGCCATCTGAGTTACACCTTTTTCTGGTCCAAGCCAGCGGATTTGTGAATCTCGAACCAAGCTGCGAGCAAAATCGCCCATGCTTGTTGCAAGATCTGCAATATCTCTGCCCACTGCATATGGCGCCAATAATTCAATTGCATCGCACTGTAAATCATTTCCGCGACCACAAGTAAACACAAAGCCATGGCCTTCAAGGTTTGGATCATCGGTTTCAAGGATTACAAGTGCTGCTGAATAATCTGGTTCCTTATTCATTGCATCAGAACCATCTAAACCACGTGAGGTTGGAAATCTGACATCGATAGTTTTAAAGCCAGTAATCTTTGGCATGTCATCCCTTTGCGGTTTTAGATATGAACGCTTCGCTTCTCAGCAAAAATCCTATACGATAAATTTCATGGCGCGACATAACCAGAAAATTGGCATGAAGCGCGTAGACCTTGAATTAACCAGACTTAGCCTGGGAACCGCTCCGCTCGCTGGATTATTTAAATCGGTAGATATTTCTGAGAGCGATCAATTGATTCACACTGCTCTAGATAATGGTATGAATTATTTTGATACCGCTCCACTATATGGACACGGCCTCGCTGAAGAGCGCCTCGGCCGAATTCTGAGTAACGTCACAAAACCATTTGTCCTACAAACTAAAGTCGGTCGAGTTCTAAATTGGGTTGAAGAGGCCGATCCAGTCCCCTGGTTTCCGGATGCAGATCCACATATCCAACCGGTCTTTGATTATTCCGCTGATGGCATCAAGCGTTCGCTCGATGAAAGTTTAAAGCGATTAGGTGTGGACCAAATTGATATTGCTCTGATGCATGATGCTGAAAACCATATTTCAGAAGCAATAAATATTGCATACCCAGTTCTGGCAGATTTAAAACGTCAGGGAGTCATCAAGGCGGTCGGAATCGGAATTAACTTTTGTGATGTCGCAATTGAAATCATGAAGAACGTTGATCTTGACATCGTGCTACTAGCTGGCCGATATACCTTGCTTGATCAAAGTGCGCAGAATAAATTATTGCCTTACGCCCTAGAACGAAAAGTTGATATCACAATTGGTGGCGTATTTAACTCTGGAGTTCTAGCAGATCCAAAACCTGGTGCAACATTTGAATATCTACCGGCTTCAGATGAAATCATAAAGAAGGCTCAAGATATCGCTGCATTCCTGAAAAAACTTGAAGTTCCGTTGACCGCTGCAGCACTGCAATTCCCACTTCGCCATCCTGCGGTTACTTCGGTCTTAACTGGTTCACGAAATAGTAAAGAGTTGTTGGCCAATATGGCTGACTTTGATTTAGAACTTCCAGAAGATATCTGGAACCAGCTCGAAGATGCTGGCCTAATTGAAAAGATGCCACTATGAAATTCTCAATTATCGCTAACCAAACAAATGCTTACCAATTTGCAGTAACGGTCGATGGAATTCATTCTGGTGTCGAACAGATTCCAACTTTGACTCAGGCCATGCATCTGACGTTGGATCAATTAAAGAGTGCCGTGACCAAAACTTCTGGAACGATTACTGGAGATTTAGTTGCCCCGATTTCTCCTGAAATTGAACTTTGGGGCGCCGGTGTTACTTATCTTCGCTCCCGCGATGCTCGCAAAGAAGAATCTGGGGTTCCTGATGTTTATCAGAGAGTTTATGAAGCTGATCGCCCAGAGCTCTTCTTTAAATCCAACGCAGTTCGCGCCCGTGGAACAAACGCACCAGTTGGTATCCGCTATGACTCTGATGCTTCAGTTCCAGAACCCGAGGTTGCGATCTATATAAATAGGTATCGCGAAATCATTGGATATGCGATCTGCAACGACATGACAGCCCGGACAATCGAAGGTGAAAATCCGCTCTACCTTTCGCAGGCAAAAATTTATATTGGATCAACTGCAATCGGCCCAGACATAACGCCAGCCTGGCTTGCGCCAACACCTGCTGAAATGAAAATCAAAGCACGAATTCTGCGAGGCACCGCAATTGCTTGGGAGGCCGAGACTTCACTTGCCGCACTTAATCGAACCCTAGAAGATTTGATTACCTATTTATTTAGATGCCAGGACTTTCCGCATGGCGTAATTCTTTCTACCGGCACGGGCATTGTTCCACCACTGGATATTTCACTTGCCGCAGGTGATGTGGTTGAAATAGATGTTGCTGGTATTGGTAAATTAACCAATCCGGTCGAAGTTATTTCAGAGAGGCGCTAATCGATGAGCAAGATTGTGGCTTGGGCCCAATGGCCGGATTTAGCCGTGCCCGAAAATGTGGAACTTAAATCTCCTGCGAATTTTCCACTTGATGCATCTGATCTATCTAAAATTGAATTCTTTGTTCCTTCTTATATGGGAGGCGCAGCCGCGCTTGCCTACGCAGCAAAAATGCCAAACTTAAAATATCTTCAGATGCCAAATGCTGGTTATGACGATGCACTCGCATATCTCCGTCCGGGGCTAACGCTTTGTAATGCCAGCGGTGTGCACGATGCATCAACGGCAGAACTTGCAGTCGGACTTGCGCTTGCATCTAGACGCGGCTTTCCAGAATTCATTCGTGATCAGATTGCTGGGACTTGGGATCATCGTAGGTTTACATCGCTTTCAGATAGCAAGATTGGTGTAATCGGATTTGGGTCAATTGGTAAACAAGTAGTCAAGAATCTTTCGGGCTTTGATGTCAGTGTCACCAGCTTCTCGAAATCAGGACGAGATGGCTCAATCAAAATCGATGAACTGGATAAGCATCTTCCAAGCCTTGATATCGTAATTTTGATCTTGCCACTTACCGATGAATCACGACATATGTTTAATAAAGAGCGGTTAGCAAAGATGAAGGATGGAGCGCTAATTGTTAACGTCGCTCGAGGTCCAATTATTGAAACCGAAGCACTAATAGCTGAATTAAATTCTGGTCGAATTTCTGCTGCACTCGATGTTACTGATCCAGAACCACTTCCTGCAGGCCATCCACTTTGGAAGGCTAAGAATTTACTGCTCGTTCCACATGTTGGTGGAAACTCGACCGCATTTGAACCTCGCGGCCGCAAATTAGTTGAATCCCAACTTAAGTTATTGTCAGAAGGAAAACCGCTTAACAATATTGTCGCCGTTGGATAATTAGATTTAAAAATGCGCATCGATTCGCACCACCACCTTTGGGATCTTTCAATCCGAGACCAAGAGTGGATTACCGGCGATGAGATGCAACCAATTCGTAGAAATTTTTTGGTCTCTGATTTGCGAGATGCGATTGTTGACTCGCGTATCGACAAGACAGTGTTAGTCCAGACGGTCACTGACTATTCCGAAACTCCAGAGCTTCTAACAGTTGCGCAATCCGAACAACTTGTCGGAGCAGTTGTGGGTTGGTTGCAAATTGACGCTCCGGATGCCATTGCACGCCTGCACCAATACCTAGATTTACCTGGCGCCGAGTATTTAAAAGGTATCCGAGATATCGCACAAGACCACCCAGATCCAAATTACTTGGCGAAGCCCGAGACCATTGCAAATGTAAAAAAGCTTGGAGAATTTGGAATCACTTTTGATTTGCTAACCAAGACACCTGAATTACCGGCGGCAATTAAATTAGTTCGTGCCTGTCCTGATGTGCAATTTGTAATGGATCATATTTCGAAACCTTACATCGCAAAAAAGGAAATAGAACCCTGGAAATCTTTGATGACCGAACTCGCAACTTTTCCAAATGTGCTCTGCAAAGTTTCTGGTTTAGTTACCGAAGCAAATTGGAATGAATGGCAAGTTAAAGATTTCAAACCTTATGTTGAACATGTAATCGAAATCTTTACGCCCCAAAGATTAATGTTTGGCTCGGATTGGCCGGTTGCAAATTTGGGTGGTACTTACTCTCAAATTGTTGAATTGGCCGAGGCCCTAACTTCTGGACTTAGTCCAACTGAGTCCGAATTCTTCTGGCATAAAACAGCCGCCTCTGCCTATGGGATAGCCCAATAAGCCAAGTAAATTGGTAACAATTTGATAACAAAGGCTAGATGAGCCTGACTTCAATACGATCTATATGGACTTGGGGACTACATCCTTTATAGGGTTCTGCTACAGCGATTCCGCTGCTTTCGAAAGGAAACAAATGAAGAAAGTCCTAACTATCGTTGCTGTTGCATCAGCAATGGCGCTAGTTGTCGGAACTGGTTCAGCTGTTAACGCTGCTGACAAGACACTAAAGATCGAATTAGTTTCAAAGGGTGAAACTCACCAATTCTGGCAAGCTGTTAAAAAGGGTGCTGAAGAACAAGCTAAGAAGATGAATGCAACAATTCGCTTCCAAGGCCCAGCTAACGAAACAATGATCGACAAGCAACTTGAAATGCTTGCTGGTGCAATTGCTCTTCGTCCAGATGCAATCGGTTACGCAGCTCTTGGAACAACAGAGTCACTTGTTCAACTAAAGGCTGCAAAAGCTGCAGGCATTCCTGTTTACATGTTCGATACAGCAGCTAGCTGCCCAGGTGGAGTTCCTGCTCTAGGAAAAGACTCTGACTGTGCACTTGGCGTTGCTTATACAAACAGCACAGCTGCAGGAGCTCTAGCAGCTGACAAGTTAGCTGCTCTAATCGGTGGCAAGGGTAAGGTTTTGGTTGTTGGTCACTCACAGACAAACCAAACTGGTATTGATCGCCGCGATGGTTTCGTAAACCGTATCAAGGCTAAGTACAAGAACATCACTCTTCTTCCAGTTCAATACTCAGAAGGTGGAGATGCTCTAAAGGCTCAAGAAATCGTTGCTGCAGCTCTAGTTGCAAACAAGGATCTAAAGGGTATCTACGGAACTAACGAAGGTGTATCAATTGGTGCCGGTCAGGCATTCAAGGCAGCTAAGTTGACCAAGGGTAAAGTTAAGTTGATCGGATTTGACTCAGGCAAGCAACAAATGGCTAACATCAAGTCAGGCCTACAATCAGGTGCGATTACACAAAGCCCAATGGGTATCGGAGCCAAGACTGTTGAAGCGCTAGTTAACTACGTTCGCAACAAGACAGTTCCAAAGAACCTTATCGATACTGGTTTCTACTACTACGATAAGAAGAACATCGCAGAACCAAAGATCGCAGGAAACCTTTACGAATAATTCGAATTTATTCGAGTAATTTGTAAGAAGTAATAAATTATGGCCGGGAGCAATCCCGGCCATAATGCTTTAAGATTATGAAGGAATTTAGAAAGTGATTAATTAAGTAATGGGGGAACCAATGGCAACATCGCAACTCTTATCAATTACTGGTGTGAGTAAGGAGTTCCCTGGAGTAAAGGCACTTAACAATGTGCAATTTGATTTGAATAAAGGTGAAGTCCACGCAATTGTTGGCGAAAATGGTGCTGGCAAATCAACGCTGATGAAGATCCTTTCTGGTATCTACAAGAAGGACACCGGCGAAATCGTCTATCAAAGCAAAAATGTAAATGTTTCCAGCCCGCTTGAGGCGCAAAAATTAGGAATTAGCATCATTCATCAGGAACTTAACTTGATGCCAGATTTAACAGTTGCTCAGAACATCTTTATCGGCCGCGAAGAGCGTCGCAAAGGTCGTATGTTTCTTGATGAATCAAGGCTGAACAAAGCCGCCAAGGAACTGCTAGCTGAACTTGAATTGGTGTTAGACCCGAAGCAGAAGGTTGGCGAACTTACAATCGCTAAACAACAAATGGTTGAAATTGCGAAGGCGGTTTCCTATCGCGGCGAAGTAATCATTATGGATGAACCAACTTCTTCACTTACACCTTCCGAAACCGAAGCACTCTTCAAGATCATTAGAGCGTTAAAAGCTTCTGGCAAAGGTGTTGTCTATATTTCTCACCGCCTAGAAGAATTAAGCAAGATAACAGACCGGATTACAGTTCTTAGAGATGGCGAATATGTAAAGACATTGAACACTTCTGACACTTCGATTCCTGAAGTTATTTCACTTATGGTGGGACGTAAGGTTGACCAAGATCAGCGTCCTGAAGCCCGTCCGATCAGCAAGGAAGTTGTTCTTAAAGCTGAGGGAATTTCTGACTTAAGACTTTTGCAAGATGTATCTTTCGAACTTCACAAAGGTGAAATCCTAGGCTTTGCTGGATTAATGGGTGCTGGCCGTACTGAACTCGCACGTGCCCTAATCGGCGCAGACCCAAAAACTGCCGGAAAGATTTTTCTTCGGGGCAAAGAGGTAAAGATTAAGAGCCCATCGGATGCTGTTAAATTCGGAATCGGCTATCTCTCTGAAGATCGTAAGAAGTATGGTCTGCTGTTAATTCAGAATCTAACTTTCAATACAATCCTCTCCTCAATCCCCTCATTTTCAAATAAGTTTGGCTTTTTAAAGACTAAATCAGCTGGGTCGATAACAAGAGATGCAATTAAGCAGCTTTCGATTAGAACTCCATCCGAGAATCAATTCTTAAAGAATCTTTCTGGCGGAAACCAGCAGAAAGTTGTTATCGCGAAGTGGCTTACCCGAGATTGCGATATCTTGATTTTCGACGAACCAACTCGAGGTATTGACGTTGGCGCAAAAGATGAAATTTACAAGCTTCTAACAAAGCTTGCATCCGAGGGTAAATCAATCATCATGATCTCCTCAGAACTTCCCGAGATTCTTCGGATGTCAGATCGCATCGCTGTGATGTGTGAAGGCAAGCTGACTGGAATCATCGACAATAAAGATGCTGACCAGAATAAAATCATGCAATATGCCACGAAGTTCCGCGACTAGATTAAAATTTCAACGAGACCAGGAAAAGAGAGAGCAATGACTGATGTAACGAATGTAACTGAGGGAAAAACCAGTGGCGGAAATCGGCTAGTCGCCTACGCCAAACGTGAAGTTGGACGAGTTCTTGCACTAGCAAGCCTTGTCGTCATCTTCATCTTCTTTACAATTATGCGTCCAGTTTTCGCCTCATGGGAGAACGTATCCGGCGGAATTTTGATGTCGACCACAGTCATTGGTCTGATGGCGATTGGTACAACCTTCGTGATTATTACCGGTGGTATCGACCTTTCAATAGGAACCGCGACTGCTCTCGTTGCAATAATTGTCGGCAAGCTAGTTCAAGCTTTAAATCTAAATGTTTGGACTGGAATCCTTGTTGGAATCATCGTTGGTGGACTCTGCGGTGTAATAAATGGTCTCCTCATCACAATTCTAAAACTGCCACCATTTATCGCAACCCTTGCCACCATGAAAGCAGCACAGGGTCTTGCGTTAATTATCTCTGACCTAAAGCCAGTTCTCTTCACAACAGATGTGAAGGGATGGGATTCGATCGCAATTGGAGAACTAATTCCAAATCTGCCGAATGCTGTATTAATACTCTTTGCAGGCGCGATTGTTGCCGCAATAATTCTAAATAAGACCGTTCTCGGCCGTTACACCTTCGCAATTGGCTCTAATGAAGCAGCAACAAAGCTGTCCGGTGTAAAGGTAAACAGCTGGCTTATTGCAATCTATGGCCTTGGCGGACTTTATGTTGGACTCGCCGCCGTTGTTCTAACTTCACGTCTTGGTTCTGCCCGTCCAGATCTCGGTCTTGGATACGAACTTGAAGCTATTGCTGCAGTAATCATTGGTGGAACTTCACTTCTTGGCGGTAAGGGA
>JBILDT010000154.1:0-2815 GCA_044352485.1 Candidatus Nanopelagicaceae bacterium | reverse complement strand
TGCGAATTGACCAGAACCACCAGATTGCTTCTTGTGTGTGTAGTCATAACGATCAACTGGCTTGCGAAGAGTTTCACGGTAAGCAACTTGTGGCTTACCAACGTTTGCTTCCACTTTGAATTCGCGACGCATGCGGTCTACAAGAATTTCAAGGTGAAGTTCGCCCATACCAGAGATGATTGTTTGGCCGGTCTCTTCATCTGACTTAACGTGGAATGTTGGATCTTCTTCTGCAAGACGTTGAATCGCAATACCAAGTTTTTCTTGGTCAGCCTTTGTCTTTGGTTCGATAGCAACCGAGATAACTGGTGCTGGGAAATCCATTGATTCAAGAATTACTGGCTTATCTGGATCGCAGAGTGTGTCACCGGTTGTGGTGTTCTTTAGACCCATAACTGCGATGATCATTCCTGCGCCAGCTGAATCTTTCTCTTCACGCTTATTTGCGTGCATCTGGTAAATCTTTCCGATACGTTCCTTGCCATCCTTTGTTGAGTTAAGGATTGCAGTTCCGGTATCTAGACGACCAGAGTAAATACGAACGAATGTTAATTTTCCAAGGTGTGGATCTGACATGATCTTGAATGCAAGTGCTGAGAATGGTTCTGAATCAGCAGGTTGACGCTCTACTTCAACTTCTGGATCGCCCATCTTGTGACCAACGATTGCCTTGATATCTAGTGGGCTTGGAAGGTAGCGATTTACTGCATCGAGCATTGGTTGAACGCCCTTGTTCTTAAATGCAGAACCAGTAAGAACCGGTGTCAGCTTGTCAGCAAGAGTTGCGCGACGGATACCAGCAATGATTTCTTCATCTGAAAGTTCAATACCTTCGAGGTACTTCTCCATAACAGCGTCATCAGCATCTGCAAGAGTTTCCATCATGTTGTGACGAGCTGTCTTTGCTTCTTCCAACATTGCTGCTGGGATTTCTTCAATTAAATAATCTTCGCCCTTTTTAGTTTCGCCAGGCCAGACAAGTGCCTTCATTGCGATTAGGTCGATAACGCCACTGAAGTCACCTTCAGAGCCGATAGGAAGTTGTAGAACAAGTGCAACCGCATTTAAGCGAGTTCCGATCATGTCAACGCAACGTTGGAATGAAGCACCGGTGCGGTCAAGCTTATTTACGAAACAGATACGTGGAACGTTGTAACGATCTGCTTGACGCCAAACTGTTTCTGATTGTGGTTCTACGCCAGCAACACCGTCGAATACGCAGACAGCGCCATCTAGAACACGGAGTGAACGCTCTACTTCAACAGTGAAGTCCACGTGACCTGGGGTATCAATAATGTTAATTAGGTGGTCTTTCCAAACACATGTTGTTGCTGCTGATGTGATTGTAATTCCGCGCTCTTGCTCTTGTTCCATCCAGTCCATTGTGGCTCCGCCATCATGAACTTCACCGATCTTGTAGTTGATACCGGTGTAGAAAAGGATTCGCTCAGTAGTCGTGGTTTTACCCGCGTCGATGTGCGCCATGATTCCAATATTGCGAACCTTGGCTAGGTCGATTGCTGTCTCTACGGCCACTTGTCGAGTCTCCTTTTAGTTTCTTTAATAAATTCTTAAGTAGGTTTCTGGATTTACCAGCGGTAGTGAGCGAAAGCCTTGTTAGCTTCTGCCATCTTGTGAGTGTCTTCGCGCTTCTTAACTGCTGCGCCTAGGCCATTTGATGCATCAAGTAATTCGTTCTGTAGACGCTCTGCCATTGACTTTTCGCGACGTTGACGTGAGTAATCAATTACCCAACGAAGTGCGAGTGTTGTTGCGCGTCCGGCTTTAACTTCCATTGGCACTTGGTAAGTAGCTCCACCAACGCGGCGGGACTTAACTTCAAGTGTTGGACGGATGTTATCTAGTGCGCGCTTCAAAGTGATTACTGGATCTGTTCCACCGGTCTTTTCGCGGCAGCCTTCAAGAGCTTGATAAACGATTGCTTCAGCAGTTGAACGCTTGCCGTGCAATAAAATTTTATTAATTAACGCAGTAACAACTGGTGAGTTGTAAACAGGATCTGCAACAACTGGGCGCTTAGTGACGGGACCTTTACGTGGCATTACTTCTTCTCTCTCTTTGCACCATAACGGCTACGTGATTGCTTACGATCTTTAACACCTTGGGTATCTAAAGATCCGCGAATAATTTTGTAACGAACACCTGGAAGATCTTTTACACGGCCACCGCGAACAAGAACGATTGAGTGCTCTTGCAAGTTATGTCCTTCACCAGGAATGTATGCAGTTACTTCCATGCCACTTGTTAGACGTACACGTGCAACTTTACGAAGCGCAGAGTTTGGCTTCTTAGGAGTTGTTGTATAAACACGAGTACAAACACCACGACGTTGCGGACTACCTTTAAGTGCAGGCGTGCTTGTCTTGGTTGTCTTTTCTGCGCGACCCTTTCGGACCAGCTGCTGAATTGTTGGCACTTCTTCTCCGTTCATTACTGCGTTTCAATTTTGATTTGTGCACTTATTTCCGTTTGTTTCTCGACCCACGCGGTCGGGTGTGTTGACCCAACTTCGCAAATTTCGACAATTACTTTTTCAAGTTATTGCACACGGTTACAAGCGCTCAATTCAGAAAAGAGCAGACGCGAATAGTAACCTCGCGCCCCGCGTGTGGTCAAAACGGGTTTTACTCCTCTGACCCCAAAAAGGCCGGGAAATCCCAAATCCGACACGCCGAGGCTATTCGCGCCCCTTCGCCCTATGGTTGACCTATGAAATTGGCTGAAAAGGTAGCTGCCCCAAAACCCAAAGGGCGGGGTCTGATCCACCTGGTGATGTCCCCGATTTCGCTGGTGG
>JBILDT010000153.1:0-2818 GCA_044352485.1 Candidatus Nanopelagicaceae bacterium | reverse complement strand
ATGCCGGTGATGTTCGAAGTAACCCAGGGCCCAACCCCAACGCCTAAGCCATCACCAACAAAGAAGCCAGCACCCAAGCCAGTAGATACCTGCGCGGGGCAAATTCGTTATTAAAAGATAACCAAAGATAGAGTTGGCTACTGTGAGCAACGAAAAATCGATCCCGTTGAGCCACGGCATCGTGCGCCAAGATCGCAAGTTAAGCGATGGTCGAACAATCTCTTATTACGACTCAAAGACAGTTGTTCGTGATGCAGCAGACACCAGACCGGTTGAGAAACGTCCAGGACTTGGTGAGCTTAGGTTAGATGCGCTTACAAATGAGTGGGTTGTTATGGCAGCACATCGCCAAGCCCGAGCATTCTTGCCACCTAAGGAATTATGTCCGCTCTGCCCAACTAAACCAGGTTTGCAATCAGAGATTCCCGAATCGAATTATGAAGTTGCCGTGTTTGAAAATCTTTCACCTTCACTTGCACTTGCCCAGAATGATTGGAAGTTGCCAACATATGACGGTTTGAATACCCCGATTGTGGATGCAGCTGGCTTCTGTGAAGTTCTCTGCTATACCGATAACCATGAAGCGCACTTTGGAACACTTTCACTAGAACAAATTCGAATTGTTATGGAAGCTTGGCGTGATCGCACTCGTGAGATTTCGAAGTTGCCTAATATTGCTCACATCTTTACCTTTGAAAATCGCGGGGTCGAAGTCGGTGTAACTCTTCACCATCCACATGGCCAGATTTACGCTTACTCATATCTGCCACCAAGAGTTGAAAAGATGTTGCAGATTGCAACAGATCATCTAGCAAAACATTCACGCCCAATTATCACCGACATTATTGCTCGTGAAGTAAAGGATGAAGTTCGAATCGTTGCGCAGAACGATGACTGGATTGCATATGTGCCATTTGCTTCAAGGTATCCCTTTGAAATTCATATCGCACCAAAGGTATTTACTGCAGATCTTGCAGAACTTAGCGATGTCCAGGCGGATTCCTTCGGCGCGGTAGCTAAAGAATCTCTACAACGACTAGATGGAGTCTTTGGAATTGAGATGGCGTATATGGCATCTTGGCATCAAGCACCTGTTCATGTTGGGCGAAGCGCACTTGGTTTACATCTACAAATCACCAGTATTCGTAGAGCCCCTGGAAAGTTAAAGTATCTTGCAGGATCAGAATCTGCGATGCAAGCTTTTATTATGGATCTGAAACCGGAGCAATCTGCCGCACAACTGCGCGATGTAAAAATCTAATGCGCGTTCTGGTCACTGGTGGCGCTGGCTATATCGGCTCGGTCGCAACTGCAATGCTCTTGGAACGTGGGTTTGATGTAACTGTTCTGGATGACTGCTCTACCGGTCACCGCGATGCTGTTGTGGCTGGTGCTAAATTTATTGAAGGCTCAGTTTTAAGCGAGGAATCTCTTGCATTAGCGCTATCCGGTTGCGAGGCAGTCTTTCATTTTGCCGCAAAATCTTTAGTCGGTGAGTCAGTTGAGAAGTCGGACCTTTACTTTGATGTAAATGTGAACGGAACTAAGAATTTACTGAGGCAGATGTCCCTGGCAAAGATTTCGAAACTGGTCTTCTCTTCAACGGCGGCGACCTATGGCGAACCAGAAGTAATCCCAATCAGTGAAAGCGCTAAGACCGAACCAACTAGTCCATATGGTGCGACTAAATTGGCAGTAGACAAGCTGATCACCGAAGAAGCCAAATCTGGTTTAGCAGCAATAAGCCTTAGATATTTCAATGTAGCTGGCGCATATAAATCAAAGTTTGGGTGGTTGGCTGAACGCCACAACCCAGAGACACATCTGATTCCAAATTTATTACGCTCGACAGTTGATAATTCAATTAAAATTTTTGGCGACGATTGGCCGACAAAAGATGGCACCTGTATCCGAGATTACATTCATGTGGCCGATTTAATCGATGCTCATATTCTTGCCCTAGAGAACTTGGCTCCAGGCAAACATCAGATAATTAATCTAGGCAGTGGCAGTGGATATTCGGTGGCCGAAGTTATTAGTGCGGCAACCAAAGTTTTAGGAAGAGGAATTCCAGTTGAAATTACTTCTAGAAGATCTGGTGACCCAGCAGTTTTGGTTGCAGATATTTCATTGGCTGGGCAGGCTTTAAAGTGGAGACCAAAATACGATATCGAAAAGATGGTCAGCGATACCTGGGAATCGACCAATGCACAATATCGCAAGTAAATTTCAGGAAGTTTTTGGCACCGCTCCAGAAATCATCGCAAGTGCACCTGGGCGAGTAAATCTGATTGGCGAGCATGTCGATTTCTTAGATGGGTTTGTCCTCCCCTTTGCAATCTCGGACTCAACTACTGTCGCAATAGCTAGAACATCTAACAATAAAATTCGATTAGCTTCAGTTCAAAAACGAGGCACGGTTTCAACTATTGATTGTGCGGATATTGCGCCAAAGAGTGGCGAGGCTTGGACTCGTTATCCAATTGGTGTTCTCTGGTCACTTGGAATTACATCTGGAATGGACATCTTGATTGATGGCCAAGTTCCATTGGGCGCTGGGCTCTCTTCCAGTGCAGCTCTTGAATGTGCCGTGGCCACCGCTGTAAACGATTTACTTCATCTGGGTCTAACGCTTCCAGAATTAGCACTCGCCGCCCAACGTGCTGAAAATGTCTATGTCGGCATGCCCTGTGGAATTATGGATCAATCGGTTTCACTTATGGCAACAGCCGGAAATGCGCTGCTCTTAGATACCCGTGACCTTTCTATCGAACACATCCCCTTTGATATCGCACCACTAGGTCTCGAACTTTTAGTG
>JBILDT010000029.1:0-9997 GCA_044352485.1 Candidatus Nanopelagicaceae bacterium | reverse complement strand
TCGTGCCCGGATGCGCGCTGGCCAAGATGCGTTGATTCGAGTTGAACTTGATTTAGCAGAGGCTTGTTTTGGAACTGATCGCGAATTGAATTTAGAGACTGCCTCAACTTGCGATAAGTGTTCTGGTTCTGGCTGTGCAAGTGGAGCGAAGCCAAGTGTTTGTGGAATCTGTAAAGGTCGCGGTGAGACCCAACAAGTTACACGTTCAATTATTGGCCAGGTTATGACAAGTCGGCCATGCGCGGCCTGCCAAGGTTATGGCAGTGTCATTTCTGATCCGTGTTTAGAGTGTTCTGGAGATGGCCGAGTTCGTTCTAGAAAAGTTATCCCAGTGAAAATTCCAGCAGGAGTTGAAACTGGAAACCGTATTCAGATGAGTGGCGCTGGCGAAGTTGGTCCTGGTGGTGGACCTGCCGGAGATCTTTATGTAGAAATTGTCGAAGTGGCTCATGACTTTTTGGTGCGTGAGGGAAATGATCTACATATCTCGATTGTTATTCCTATGACATCTGCAGCCCTTGGCGCTAACGTGATAATCGAAACACTTGATGGGCCAAAAGAGGTAACTATTAAATCTGGCTTTGTAAGTGGAGATACCGTCCTATTAAAAGGTTTAGGTATGAGTAAATTGCGTGGTCCTGGACGCGGAGACTTGATTGTGCATGTTGAAGTTACAACTCCAGGGAAGTTGAATAAAGAACAAGAAGAATTATTGAAGTCACTTGCTAAATCACGTGGTGAAAAAAGTGATGATGTTGAGATTCATCGCAGAAGCAGCACCCAGAGCACAGGATTTTTTGGTCGCTTTAGAGATGCGTTTCACCGCTAAATGCTGACCCTTTTCTTAGTTGATAAGTTAGATGATTCGAATTTAATTGAAGTTTCTGGCGATGAAGCACATCACGCGATAAAGGTGCTTCGGATTAATGTCGGCGAAGAGATATTGGTATCAGATGGCGCCGGAAATTGGGTCCGGGCAAGTGTTGAAAATATTGAGAAGAAAACATTCACGGCAAAGGTTTTGGAACGTGGATTTCAGCCAGAGAAATCTCCAAGGTTAATTGTGGTGCAAGGTCTTCCGAAGTCTGATCGGGTCAAAGATGCAATTGAGATTCTGGTTGAGTCAGGCGTTGATCAAATCATTCCTTGGCAGGCCGATAGAAGTATTTCGAAGTGGCAGAAAGATTCTTTAGATAAATGGCAGAGTGCTGCAGTTGCAGCGACTAAGCAATCTCGGAGATTTAGAAAGCCAGAAATAATTGATGGCTTATCACTCTCACAACTTCTGGAAATCGAGAGTGAAAACAGCGCTGTCTTGGTGATGCACGAGTCAGCAACAACAAAGTTATCTGAAGTTGTAACTTCGAAATTTGCAGGAATGAGTGAAATCATTATCGTGGTTGGGCCTGAAGGTGGAATTAGCGAGAGCGAACTAACGGTTCTAGAGGGCGCTGGTGCTCACATAGTTGGGCTTGGACCAGAAGTTTTTCGAAGCGCGCATGCAGGTGGCGCCGCTTTGAGCGCGGTATCTGCTTTGATTGGGAGATGGTGATTTCGAAATGAGTTGCTTATTCTGCAAAATGTCAGCTGGTGAAATTCCGGTTGAGTTCGTTTTCGAATCTTCAAACGTCTTTGCTATCAAAGACATCGCTCCTCAGGCTCCGACTCATATCCTGATAATTCCTAAAGCCCATCATGAAAACGCTGCCGAGCTTTCGGTGAATGCTTCTGGTGTTCTTTCCGAGATGCATGGCGCTGCTGCCAAAATTGCGGCAGATCTCAACCTTGATGGCTATCGAAGTGTCTTTAATACCGGCGCAAGCGCAGGTCAGAGCGTATTTCACGCTCATCTGCACATTCTTGGCGGGCGTCCGTTCGCCTGGCCGCCCGGTTAAAAGTAAGATTTCCCTCAATGGACCCCATTAAAACTGCGCTGATTACTGTGCCAACCGCGATTCCTATGGTCGCGCTTACTGGAGCCCAAGATGCTCACCTTCGTATTTTCGAAAAAACCTTCCCAAATATTTCTATCACTGTTCGTGGAAATGAAATTTTTGCTGGTGGAGATCTAGCGCAAATCGCAAAATTTGAAGCACTCGTTCGCGAATTACTGGTCTTGCTGCGTGCCGGCCAGAGTCTAAATAGCGATGCGATTCTGCGTTCAATTGAAATGTTTAATCATGAGCCAGTTGATCATCCAGCCGAAGTTCTCTCACTAAATATCTTGAGCAACCGCGGAAAAACTATCCGCCCAAAGACTGCGAATCAGAAGCGATACGTTGAAGCAATTGATGAGAACACAATTACCTTTGGTGTTGGCCCAGCTGGAACAGGAAAAACATATTTAGCAATGGCTAAAGCAATACAGGCTCTGCAATCAAAGCAAGTAAATAGAATTATCTTGACCAGACCAGCTGTCGAAGCGGGGGAACGTCTTGGTTTCTTGCCTGGAACTCTGCAAGAGAAGATTGATCCATATCTGCGCCCACTCTTTGATGCGCTGCACGACATGATTGACCAGGATTCGATTCCAAGACTTATGCAATCTGGAATCATAGAGATTGCACCGCTTGCATATATGCGTGGTCGCACTCTAAACGATGCATTTATCATTTTAGATGAAGCGCAGAATACTTCTGCCGAACAGATGAAGATGTTCTTGACTCGCCTTGGTTTCGGATCAAAGATGGTCATTACTGGGGACATCACGCAGGTTGATCTACCTCACGGTTCGCAATCTGGGCTGAAAATCGTCCACGAGATTCTTGAAGGTGTAGATGACATAACATTTATTCGTTTAGATTCTGAAGATGTTGTCCGCAACCGACTTGTTGGTGACATCGTTAATGCATATGGAAGACATGACGAAAATAAAGTTGTTCCACCAAATGTAACGAGATCAATTCGATCTGGAAGCGGTGATCGCTAATTCCCATGGGAATAGAAATTGCTAATAACAGCGGTATAGCTTGCAATGAAGATGAAATTGTTGATGTTGCCGCATTTGCGCTGGAGAAAATGGGAATTCATCCTGAATCAGATTTAGGAATCACTCTGGTAGATGAAGATGAAATCACTAAATTACATATTCAATGGATGGATTTACCGGGTCCAACAGATGTTCTCTCCTTCCCAATGGATGAATTGAAACCCTTTTCGGCAGGTGATGGACCTGGGATCATCGGGGACATTGTTATCTGCCCGCAATTTGCTGCAAAGCAGGCAGTCAATCATTCAACCGAGGAAGAGATTTCGCTCTTAACAGTCCATGGAGTTCTACACTTATTGGGCTTTGATCATGTCGAAGAAGAGGAACACAAAGTTATGTTCGGAATTCAAGATAAGACCCTAGCGGAATGGAAAGCAAAGTAAATGGAGACCCTCAAGTTTTTATTTGATGCAATCGTCTGGCTGGTAATCGGTTTCTATATCGGTCGCACATTCGGCAAGAAGCACAACCTAGATTTCGCACGAGTTATTGCAGTTCTTCCTGATTCCGTTGTCAGAACTCTGCGCAAGGCCGGTTTTAAATTGCGCGCTGGTCAATTCTCAAATGAAGAAGAGCTTCGCGAAGCGGTAGACCAGGCGAGTCAGCATGGTCTGGTCGAAGAATCTGAACGCGAAATGATCCAATCAGTATTCGAGTTAGGGGATACCTTGATTCGAGAATTGATGGTTCCCAGAACCGAAATTGTCTGGATTGAAGGCGATAAAACACTTCGCCAAGGACTTTCGCTTGCACTGCGCTCTGGTTTTACCAGAATCCCGGTTATCGATGAGAATCTAGATAATGTTATTGGCATTGCATATGTAAAGGATCTTGCGAGAAGAACACACGAGCACCGCGAGTCCGAATCGAACGAGAATGTTGTTGAACATATTCGAAAAGCAACCTTTGTTCCAGAGACCAAGACTGCTGCCGAGCTTTTGAAAGAGATGCAACGCGATCAAATTCATATGGCAATTGTTGTCGATGAATATGGTGGCACCGCAGGCCTGATTACCATCGAAGATATTCTCGAAGAAATTGTTGGCGAAATTGCAGATGAATATGACGATGATGATTTAGAAATAGAGTGGTTGTCAGAGAGTAGTGCTCGCCTTTCAGCAAGATTGCATATTGAAGATTTTGCCTCAAACTTCAAGATTGAAATTCCAGAATCAGAGCGCGAAGATGTGGATAGCATCGGCGGATTGTTGGCAAAAACTTTAGGCCGGGTGCCAATTCCAGGAAGCACAATCTCAATTGCTGGAGTTAAGTTAACTGCAGAGCGTCCAGTTGGACGTCGCCATAGAATCGCCACAGTTCTAGCCGAAAGAATCGTTGATGAAGCGGAGAGCGTACTTGAGCAATAATCCTGAAGATTTAAAGTTATTGACTCTCGCAAAAGCGACGATGGCTCGAAGTAATTCGACGTCTGCTGCAGCTCTTAGAGATAACACGGGCAGAACCTATGTTGCGATACCGGTGAAGAGCGGTGATTTCGAAGTTGATTCACTTATTGCAGTATTAGTTGTTGCTAAAGCCAGTTCGATAAGTGGCATTGAGGCCGTAGTTATTTGCGGACAGCAACCAGCGCCTTCAAGTATCTCGGCAATAAAGAGCGAAGATATGGGCGCAAAGATATATCTAGCAAGCGAAGCGGACGAATTAATTTCGCTTTGAGTAAGTAGCTACAGGTAGAATCACCGGATGCGTATCGTTAGATTCTCACCAAATGCCAATTCTGGTTTAGGAAATGATCCACTCTTCGGTGTCTTAAATGACGAAGACCAGATTTTAGTTCTTCGCGGAGATCCGATTTATAGCGGTATCGTTCCGACTGAATCAAAAGTTGCCCTGGCTGATGTTCGTTTACTTGCACCCGTGATTCCTAGAAGCAAAGTTGTCTGCGTTGGTAAGAATTATGCAGATCATGCGGCCGAGATGGGCTCAGATGTTCCAAAGGAGCCAGTTATTTTCTTAAAACCTAATACCTCGGTCATCGGTCCAAATGACACAATCCAATGGCCACGAATGAGTGAGCGCGTAGATTTTGAAGGCGAATTAGCCGTTGTAATTAGCCGAATTTGTAAAGATGTCCCGGTAGAAAAAGTCGATGATGTTATCTTCGGTTATACAGTCGGGAATGATGTAACTGCGCGAGACCTCCAGAAAGTTGATGGCCAATGGAACCGGGCCAAAGGTTTTGACACATTCTGCCCACTTGGACCTTGGATCGAAACTGACTTTGTTCCTGGATCGCAGAAGATAATTACTACTTTAAATGGCGAGGTAAAGCAGTCCGAACCATTGTCATCGATGAACTTTAAGATTCCACAGATTATTAATTTCATTTCGTCAGTGATGACGCTGCTTCCAGGTGATGTGATTCTTACCGGCACTCCTGCCGGAATCGGCCCGATGCCAGCTGGCGCTGAAGTTACTGTGCTGATTGAAGGAATTGGTTCACTCTCTAATAAGGTATCGCCTCGTGCCAACTAATTCATCTGATAGACCTGTTCGAGTCCGTTTCGCGCCTTCGCCAACTGGCGACTTGCACGTTGGAAATATCAGAACTGCGCTCTTTGATTGGGCATATGCCCGTCACACAGGTGGCCAATTTATTTTTAGAATTGAAGATACCGATCGCGAACGAGTGACTGATGAATATATAAAAGCGGCACAAGATACTTTGAAATGGCTCGGTTTAACTTGGGATGAGGGTCCGGAAGTTGGGGGACCTTATGGTCCATATTTGCAGAGCCAGCGTTTAGATATTTATGCCGAATGGGCTGCAAAGTTTCTGGCGCAAGGCGATGCTTATCATTGCTATTGCTCTTCCGAAGAATTAGAAGCAAGACGTGAAGCCCAGAAGGCGGCAAACGTTGCACCTGGTTATGACGGTAAATGTCGAACAATTAGTAGCGAGGATTTAGCAAAATATAAGAGCGAAGGCCGACTACCGGTATTGCGCATGCGCATGCCAGATGGTTCGACAACCTTCACTGATTCAATTCGAGGCGATGTAACTTTCGACCACAACTTCGTTCCTGACTTTGTTCTGGTTCGTGGCGATGGCTCACCGCTTTATACCCTTGCCGTTGCAGTTGATGATATTTTGATGAAAGTTACTCACGTTCTGCGCGGTGAAGATTTGCTCTCATCTACACCAAGACAAATTCGGGTTTACCAAGCAATGGGCGTTAGCGAATCTGACTATCCAACTTTTGCGCATCTACCTTTCGTTATGGGTCAAGACAATGCCAAGCTTTCAAAGCGAAATGGCGAAGTTTCTATTGCTTGGTATCGCGAACGCGGTTTCTTGCCAGAGGCAATCTGCAATTACTTGGCACTTCTGGGCTGGTCGCCGGGAGATGACCGTGAAAATGTAACCATGCAAGAATTGACCGAACTCTTTACCGTTGAACGTGTTCATTCAAGCCCTGCCCGTTTTGACATGAAGAAGCTTGAAGCCATAAATGGCGACAAAATTCGCGAACTTACCCTTGATGAATTATTGAAGCGCACCACCCCATTCTTGATAAAAGATGGTGTTATTTCTGGAACCTCAGAAGAGCTTGATGTTGTAAAGAGCGCGCTACCTATTATTCAGGAGCGTATTGCTACTCTGGCTGAAGTTTCACAGATGCTTAAGTTCCTATTTGCTACTAAATTTGCGGTTGATAGCGAAGAGCTAGCAAAAATTCAGGATGAGCAAGCACAAGTAGTTTTAAAGAAATCAAATGAGGTTCTGCAGAAGCTAGAAAATTGGGATCACGAATCTATTCATGTGGCTCTCAAGAGTGCGCTGATTGAAGAGCTGGGCCTAAAGCCAAGAGTTGCATTCGGAGCTGTTCGAATCGCGGTGACCGGAAGCCATATCTCACCACCACTATTTGAATCTATGGAACTCCTAGGTCGCACCCGCAGCCTCGAGCGAATTGCAGGTTCAATAAGCTAATCAGGTATCCTTTGCCCGAAGAATTTATTCTTTGGGGTATGGGGTAATTGGCAGCCCTGCTGATTCTGGTTCAGTAAGTCTAGGTTCGAGTCCTGGTACCCCAGCGCTGTAAAAAACTTAATAGCAATAAATCTCGGCCCCGTCGTCTAGTGGCCTAGGACTCTGGCTTCTCAAGCCAGCTACGCGGGTTCGAATCCCGTCGGGGCTACAACTACCTAGGATTTAATTGAGGCGTAATCGCGCTTTGATGATTTTTTTCAAACGCCGAAAAAACTCTTTCGATACTGCTTTCCCATGCATTCGTCCTAATGAACGCATGTCAACGCCAATCATGGCTCTCGCAGCAGTGGCTATCGAGATCGTTGTAACAGGCGTATTCACCCCGATAGGGATTCTTGAAAAATCTCCTCTATCAATATCTCCAATGATCTTAATTCCTAGAGCCTTGATCTGTTCTACGTTTTTCAAATTGATTTCGGCAGCTTTGGCGACCGCCCATTCTGGCGTAAAGATTTTTTCGTCACTAGTCTCGTAAACATTAGAACCGGTCAGTGCCTTCAAATTTCCTTTTCGAATAAATATTTCATAGGAATCCCAATCGAGATCTTTTGGATATTCACGATTTATCTCTAGAAGTAGTTCAGATTCATTGAAGGTGAGTGAACGGTTCATATCTTTGTGGACAGGTTCTCGAATGATTCCAGCTGGGATACCAGCCAATTCAGAGAAAGAGTTATAAAGAAAATTCGGATTTGTTTCATCTACCGCTATTAAAGAGATATTTTCTACGCCAAAAACCTCTGTCCACCTAGAGACCACATCACCATGTAAATTTCGGAGCCAGAAAGAGGGAGTGTCTTTAGCCTTACCGGAAGTTTCAAAGATCGAATCTAGCCATTGCGAATAGGAGAGCTTTAACCCATATTTCAAATATTGTTGATACGAACTCGCCAGCATAAATGGCAGTGGCCGCCAAGTGAAGATAGCCTCAACATGCATGCCCTTAATTTTTCCTGCCAAGTTGGCTAATTGTTCGTCGTTCGCCTCTGAGAAAAATTCACTGCTGATGACTGATACATCTTTACTTGATCTAATCTTCTTTTCTAATTTCTGCCATTCGACCGGAGTCATTAAACGGCCACCACGTTTTTTCCAACCCCAGGTATTTTCATTGATGGACCAAGCAGCGCGATGATGTGCATTGCCTGCGATTTTTGGATAGCTGAATCCGCTTGCACATAATTCAGATCTAACTTCACTTAAGGCTTGCTGCAATGCGGTAGTTCCAGTTTTATGAAATCCAGGATGAATGATTAGCTTCTTCAATTTAGCCACCGATTAGTCGCACGCCGTTAATCAGAATAATTGCAATTCCAACAAATATTCCAAGCTGTCTCTTTGGCAACCAAGAGACTAACTTTGCTGCAATTGGCGCCATCAAAACGCCACCAAGTGCTAGGCCGCCAACAGCAGCCCAATCAATATCTAGTCGTGCAATATTTGCTAAGAAAGCGAGGCTGGCGCAGACTGCAACAATAAATTCTGCAGCACTTACGGTGCCAATAATTTTTCTTGGTTCGGTCTGGGTCGTGGCCATCAGAGTAGGTGTAACAACTGGACCCCAGCCGCCACCTCCGGAAGCATCTATGAAACCCCCGGTGAAGCCAAGATAAGTTAAATAATTAGGATTAGAAATCTCAACTAAGTTTGGCTGATTCGCTTGAAAGATATGCCGGTAAACAAGAATAAAACCAAGCAACAAGAGAATTGTCGAAATAAAGATACGCCCATTTGTTAAGTCAATTGACGCTAAAAATGTTGCACCGAGAGCTGCGCCAATTCCACCGGGTATTGCAAGGCGGATAAGTATTTTTCTGTCTACGTTTTCGCGCTGCCAATGAGATACACCAGAGGCAAGAGTTGTACCAATTTCTGCAAAATGAACCGCAGCTGAAGCAACTGCAGCAGATGCGCCAAGGGTTAAGAGAAGGGTCGAACTTGTTAGGCCAAAGCCCATACCAAGTGATCCATCAACCAATTGGGCCACTGCGCCAGCTAGTGCGAAGGGCAACCAGGTCATCATTTTGCAATCTCCAGAATGATTTCGGTGTTAACTTTTAATTCTAGAGTTCCATCTAATTCAACTTCAGCACTAAGTGGCGCTTCATACTCTTGTCCGATACCTGTCATGTTCGGTAAATCTCCGGCTGCCGCTTTCTTATACAAGCCTTTAGGATCTCTTTGAGCACAAAGCTCGGCAGGTGTATTGACCCAAATTTCAATGAACTTTCCTTTAGCAAATAATTCTCTCGCTTGATCGCGGTCAACTCGGAATGGGCTTACCAGCGCAACAATTACGATGAGACCAGCATCCATCATTAACTTTGCTACTTCAGAAACTCTGCGAACATTCTCGGCACGATCTTCCTTGGTGAATCCCAAATCTTTATTTAGACCTAGTCGCAAGTTATCGCCATCTAGAACATAAACATGGCGACCAAGAGCGTAAAGCTCTTTTGCCACTTCATTAGCAATCGTAGATTTTCCGGAACCACTTAGACCGGTAAACCAGAGAACTTTTCCGACCTGACCCTTCTGAGCGGCGCGTTTCTCGGCATCAATCTCGTAGGCCTGCTCTGTCACATTCTCGGATCTGCGCAACGCGTGCACAATCATTCCGGCGCCGACGGTATTCAAAGTAGCGCGATCAACAAGAATGAAGTTTCCGGTCTCGCGAGAATCACTGTAGTTAGAGAGCGCAATTGGCGAGTCAGTTGCGATTTCAATGACGCCAATTTCATTCATTTTTAGAGTGCGAGCCGAGTCATGTTCTCCGGATTCAATATTAACTTTATGTTTAATAGTTGTGACTATTGCGGGTGTAGAAGTGGATCCTGAAATTAAAATATATGAACGGCTATGAATGAGATCGGATTCGCCAAGCCAAACTATATTTGCTGTAAAGCGATCTGCCGGTTGTTTTGCATTTGATGCGAGATGAAGAACGTCACCACGAGCAGCATCCACTTCTGGTTCGAGAACAATATTTAACG
>JBILDT010000028.1:0-10036 GCA_044352485.1 Candidatus Nanopelagicaceae bacterium | reverse complement strand
TAAGTGCGCCTTCAATATCTTCCGAGAATCCAAGAGCAGGGAATCTCTTCCTTGCAGGAGCAATAGCTTTTGGATCATGAATTGTGACAGTGGCACCAGCTGCTGCAATTTGGGCAGCGATATCTAGCGCAGGGGAGTCGCGAACATCATCGCTATCTGGCTTAAATGCAGCACCAAGAACTGCAATCTTCTTACCTGCAAGATTTTCTGATAAATCTCTACGGACTAATTCGATTACACGTTGTCTCGCGCGAAGATTGATCGAATCGATTTCGCGCAAGAATTCAAGTGCTTGATCGGCGCCAAGTTCACCAGCTCGTGCCATAAATGCACGAATATCTTTAGGTAAGCAGCCACCACCAAAACCAATTCCGGCTTGCAAGAAGCGGTTTCCAATTCTTGGGTCATAGCCAATTGCCTTTGCGAGCACTGTTACATCTCCGCCAGCAGCTTCACAAACTTCAGCCATGGCATTGATGAAGGAGATCTTTGTTGCAAGAAATGAATTTGCAGCTACTTTAACTAATTCCGAAGTCGGCAGATCTGCCCGAACCCATGGCGTATTTTCTGCCAAGTTACTTGCATAAATTTCTTTCAACTTTGCTTCGGCAGCATCACTAGTAACACCAACAACTAGACGATTTGGTCGCAGAGTATCTTCAACTGCAAAGCCTTCACGAAGGAATTCTGGGTTCCAAGCTAAATCAGCGCCTGGATTAATTTTTAGCAATCGTTCACGAAGCCTGGCGGCAGTTCCAACTGGGACTGTTGATTTACCAACCACAAGAGCACCTGGTTTACAGATTGCAGCTACTGCATCTAAAGCCGCATCAACATATTTAAGATCGGCCGCTAAGGAATCTGCTTTCTGCGGAGTCCCAACACAAATAAAGTGAACATCAACATCCGCAATCGCATTGAAATCTGTGGTGAATGTAAGTCGGCCAGATGCAATCTCTTTCTGCAATAAGTCCTCTAGATCTGGCTCATAAAATGGAACTCTGCCAGCAGTTAAAAGTTCAATTTTGGCAGCATCTACATCGACGCCAATTACTTCGAATCCCAGCGACGACATGCAGGCCGCATGGGTGGCACCCAAATATCCGGTACCAATTACGGAAACTTTAAGCTTCATTTGCCCGATACTAGTGCGAGGTAACACTAACCTTGGAGATATGAATCAGGTTTCTGACGGTTTGATGGGCGTATCGGTTGTTCTGCCCATTCTCAACGAGGAGCGAGACCTGCGGGAAAGTGTTTCAGCAATTTTGGCCCAGAATTTCAGCGCTCCCTTTGAAGTCATCCTGGCCCTTGGACCTTCCACTGATCGCACTACTGAAATTGCAAAGGAATTAGCCGCAGGTGATTCGCGGGTTGTTTTAGTAGATAACCCAACTGGGCGCACGGCAAATGGTCTGAATGCAGCAATCGCCAGTTCAAAGTATTCGATTATTTCGCGCATCGATGGACATGCTGAGATATCTCCAACATATCTTCGTGATGCAACAGAGTTGTTGAATAAAACTGGCGCCGTAAATGTTGGCGGCATCATGGCAGCTGTTGGTAAATCAAAGTTCGAGAAAGCAGTTGCAACCGCGATGCGCTCGCCACTGGGTGTTGGTTCTTCAAGATTTCATACCGGAGGCAGCGCCGGTCCTGCCGATACGGTTTATCTCGGAACCTTTAAAAAGTCTGCGCTACTTGAAGCTGGCGGTTATGACGAGAGATTTACTAGGGCGCAAGATTGGGAGTTAAATTTTAGATTACGTAAGAATGGTGGGGTCATCTGGTTTGATCCATCCTTGGTTGTTACTTATCGACCACGTTCAACAATTAAGGCACTTGCTAAACAATATTTCCAATATGGCACTTGGCGCCGCGCGGTCTCACGTAGCCATAAGGGAAGCGTTAATTTGCGTTACCTGGCGCCGCCGACTGCCTTAGCTGTTAACGCGCTATCCATAATTTTAGGCATTTTTCTCTCACCAATATTTTTTCTTCCAGTAGCAACCTATCTAGCACTAATTCTTATTGGCTCGCTATTTTTAGGTAAGAGCATCGCAGAGAAAATTACTCTGCCAACAGTTTTGGTAACTATGCATATGGTTTGGGGAGCTGGCTATTTGTCATCACCAAAAGGTTTGATGGCAGAAGAAGCTCAAGAATAATGAAACGGTATCTAGCGCTAATTGTTTTATTCTCTCTAACTACAATCAGCAGTGCTTATGCAGTTGTCCCAAAGTCTTTTACCTTTACTGGTTCTGGATTTGGCCATGGCGTAGGACTTAGCCAATATGGCGCAAAGGGCCAGGCACTTGAAGGAAAATCAGCAGTAGAAATTCTTAAATACTATTTTCCACAAGCAGAGGTAACGCCAGTCGTAGATACTGCAACAATCAGTGTGAATATTGCACATAGAGTCACAGCACTCTCAATTGTTGTCCCACCATCTGATTCTGCAACGGTTGCAATAGATACCGCAGTTGCTACCTCGCTTCCTCAAAATTCACCGCTAAGTTTTGCAGTAAGTGGCAAATCAATTATCGGCCCTGGCGGAATTGGTAGAACTTGGACCATCAGATGGAACAATCCGCAATCAGTTGTTTTAGTAAATTATGGAAAAACTAAATTCCAAGTCAGTCACGGATATCTCCGCTTAAAGGCGGTGAATGCACCTGGAATCGGATTTCGAATCGAAGCAACTAATTTATTGAGATTGCGCGATCAATACCTTTACGGAATTGCTGAAGTCCCATCTTCGTGGCCAGAAGCAGCGCTGCAGAGTCAGGCAATTGCATCCCGCACCTATGCATTAATGCGAATGAATTCAATTAAAAGAGCCTGCGATTGTCATGTTTACAATTCAATGTATGACCAAGCTTTTGTCGGCTATTCCAAAGAGGGCGAACCTAGATATGGTCAGTTCTGGAAAGCGGCAGTTGATGCAACTGCGGTAGATGAGAGTCATGGTTTAGCTATAACTATTAATCAGCTACCAGTGAGCGTTTTCTTCTCATCTTCTTCGGGCGGAATGACCCAACGCCCAGTTGATGTTTGGGGAACAGATATTCCGCATCTAGTAAGTGTTCCTGATCCATGGAGTATTGATCCTGCAGTGAATAAGAATTTTGCACTCTGGAAGAAGAAGGTTTCGCAGAGAGTTATGGCGAAAGCCTTTGGTTTAATTGATGTTATAGAGATAAAGCTGGGAGACCGAACTGCTACAAATAGCGTTTTAAATGTAACTGCTATTTCTAGTGATGGGACCACAAAAACCCTGCCCGTAGGAACATTTAAATCAGCAGTTAAATTACCTTCTTCTTGGTTTGAATTAGCTACCCAAAACTAGCAAAATTAATTTGCGTGAAGAACGGAATTCAAACCGCCCCAACTGCCAGTCTTGGGTAGCGCTTCGAGTGCGCCGCTCTTTGAGTTGCGTCGGAATAACAGGTTATTTGCACCAGAAAGTTCACTAGCTTTAACAACACTGTTATCTGGAAGCGATATTTTTGAACCTGCAGTTATGTAAGTTCCAGATTCGATAACACAATCGTTTCCAAGTGAGATTCCCAAACCAGCATTTGCGCCCAATAAACAGCGTTCGCCAATCGAGATTACTTGCTTGCCGCCACCGCTCAAAGTTCCCATGATCGAAGCTCCGCCGCCAATATCACTTCCATCCCCGACAACAACGCCGGCGCTGATGCGGCCTTCAACCATAGATTTACCGAGCGTCCCTGCGTTGAAATTAACAAAGCCTTCGTGCATGACAGTTGTGCCACTTGAAAGATAGGCACCAAGTCGAACTCGATCCGCATCAGCGATGCGAACACCTTCTGGAACTACGTAATCAACCATTCTTGGGAACTTATCTACTGAAAAAACTGTGAGGGTTCCATGCTTAGCTCGCAACTTTGGCCCAACCGAGCTAAAAGTTGTAACCGAACATGGTCCAGCAGATGTCCAGACCACATTATTTAAAATGCCAAATATTCCATCTAGTGATTGGCCATGAGGTTTAACAATTCGATGCGAAAGTAGATGAAGCCTTAGATAGGCATCGGCGACGCCTTTCGGAGGAGCATCTAAATCTATTTCGATACTAACCTTTGATTTAGTTACCTCTCGGATTGGATCGTCTCCGGTAAATTGCGAAAGGTCAGGGTCGTTATTTTCCGCAAGCTTGCCGATTCCAAGTGAATCAAACCAGACATCTAAAACTTCACCAGAATTTGTGGTGCTGGCGATTCCAAATCCAAAGGCGCTTCTCATGAGATAACGCTACCAAAACCAATCTGATACTAGACTTCATTTATTATGCGAATAGCCGTTTATTGCTCAGCATCGACAAGTATTGACCAGAAGTATCTTGATCTGGCCTTCGATGTTGGTGTTGCTATCGCCACCAGTGGCGCTGATTTAGTCTGGGGCGGTGGTCAAGTTTCGATGATGGGCGCAGCTGCCCGAGGCGCACGTGAACGTGGCGCTAAAACTTTTGGAGTGATTCCGGAGAAACTTTTAACAATTGAATTTGCAGATCCAGAAGCTACCGAAATGTTCACTGTTTCAAATATGCGAACTCGCAAAGCCAAGATTGAAGAGATCTCTGATGCCTTCATAATGTTGCCAGGTGGAATCGGAACCTTAGAAGAGTTCTTTGAAATTTGGGTCGGTCGAAAATTGGGATACCACTCAAAACCTGTAGTTGTCTGTGATCCATTTGGAACATATGAGATGCTTCAAACTTCGCTGGATTATTTAAGTCAAGAAGAATTCATCGGCGCTACTTCAAATGAATTAGTTGCTTGGTGCCGCGACATCCCAAGCGCAATTCGTGCTTGCAAGCCATAACCCGGAAGTAAGTTACTTATAAACCTTAAGTTAGACGGGTAACCTAGGGTTATGGGCGCACTCTCCGAACTTCTTGCTAGTTTGCCGGAAGAAGAGCGCTTTATTCTCACGATGCATTACATCCGATCCATGTCGGCCGAGGAGATTGCCGAGGCGCTTGGAGTCCCAGAACGCGCGGTTCAAAGCGTTATCACGAGCGGCAAATCTCGTCTACTCTCCGCGTTAAATCAGGGCTAATCCCGAGGTTTTTTCAATTTCCTTTCACCACCGCTTTTGCGAGATACTTACCCACTGCGTTACCCCCAAGATGTAAAGCACCACTAATGCAACTAAATGTAAAAGGAGCAAAACATGGCAGCCATGAAACCTCGAACTGGTGATGGACCCATGGAAGTTACGAAGGAAGCTCGCAGTTTCGTTATGCGAATCCCTCTAGAAGGCGGCGGACGTTTAGTCGTCGAGTTAAATGTTGAAGAAGCCACAAATCTTGGAAATGCACTACAGGCAGCGGTCTCCCTCGTTAAGAAGTAACAAGTCCTTGCGGGTATTGGGATAAGCAAAAGTCGTGAAACTATTGCCGGAAATTGATTGCTTGTTGATTTCAGATATCGATTTCTCGAAGTATGACGCTGTCGCGGTTCCAATTGCTAAATCAGATAACGGCCTTGAATTAGGCAATCCAAAAGCAGTTAAGGCTATTGAGAAATATTTCAATATTAAATTAGATAACTTACTTTCAAATTGGCCAGATGCCACAGGCAAAGCTGGGGAATTAATTGAAGTTCCAATTTCGGCGCCAGAAGCAAAAATCTCTCGGATCTATTTTGTGGGGATTGGCGATAATAGTTCTGATGATTTACGCAAGGCCGGAACTTCGCTATCGCGTAAAGTTAAGAGCTCTGGATCCGCAACATTAAATGCGCTAGTCACAACAAAGCAGAGCGCTCGCAACCATTCCGTTGCAATTGCTTTAGCAAGTTATTCCTGGAGCCAGAAGAGCCCACCTCCAAAAGTTCTGAAGGCAGCCAATTTTACTTTAGTCGGAAAATTTGAAAACGAGTTATCCGATGCAAGATTGCTTGCCGAAGGTGTCTGGCTTGCTCGCGATTTGATTCATACTCCTTCAAACATTAAGAATCCACTCTGGATTGCCGACCAAGCTAAAGCTCTTGTCACAAAAGCGAGAGATTCTGCACTTAAAATTGAAGTTAAAAGCGGAGCCGCATTAACTAAATTCGGTGGCTTACTTGCAGTTGGAAATTCTGCTCCTAAGCCCGGACCAAGGTTGGTTCAAGTTTCATACGAACCGCGGGGCTCAAAGAATTGGCCACATGTTGTTTTGGTAGGCAAAGGAATCACCTTCGATACCGGAGGGGTTTCGCTTAAGCGACCTTATGAAAATATGGTTGGAATGAAGAGCGACATGTCTGGCGCAGCTGCAGTTCTAGCCACAGTAATTGCAATTGCAAAATTGGGTGCAAATGCTCCAAAGGTTCGGGTAACTGGAATTTTGATGTGCGCCGAAAATGCTTTATCTAGCACTTCGCAGAGACCTTCTGATGTTATTACTCATTATGGTGGAACCACAGTTGAAGTAATTAACACAGATGCTGAAGGCCGGTTAGTTCTTGCAGATGGCCTGGCATATGCAGATGCAGAACTAAAGCCAGATTATTTAATTGATATTGCAACTCTCACAGGTGCAGCAACTCTTGGACTTGGCAGACAGTATGCAGCGATGTATACCCGCGATGTTTCCTTAGCCCAATCTTTATACGATGCCGGGCAGAGCTCTGGCGACCGGGTATGGCATATGCCATTAATTGATGATTACAAAACCGCACTTGCAAGTGAAATTGCAGACTTCAATCACACCGCAGAAAAACCAGATTTTAACGGCGGCTCGATCACAGCCGCACTTTTCTTGGAGCACTTTGCTGGCAATCGAAAATGGGTGCACCTCGATATCGCTGGTCCGGCTCGCTCTGAAAATGATTCTGGAGAAAATCCAAAAGGCGGCACTGGCTTCGGCGTTAGATTGCTAGTCGAGTGGTTGACTTCGCTATGACCACTGAGAAGCCGTTATCCAACCGCGGTGACATGTCCGCCTTTGCTGAAAACTTTCCGCACGAAGATTTCTTTATGCAACAGGCGAGAAAGAATGGCGCTGAAATCGGAGCACCCGATCCAACAATTGGTGTTGGCGGTTTAATCAATTTTGTTGCCGGATTAATCTCTGCAAAATCAATTGTTGAAATCGGAACTGGCTCTGGCGTGAGCGGTCTATGGATTTTTAATGGAGCGCCAAAAGATGCGACATTTACCTCTATCGATTCTGAGCGCGAACATTCAGCCAGCGCGAAAGAGATTTTGGAAGAAGCCGGCATCTCTGCGCAAAGATTCAGATTAATCACAGGGAATATTGTTGAAGTTGTTGGAAAGTTAGCGGATTCAAATTACGACTTAATGATTGTGAGATCACCAATAGATATGGTTGATGTAGTGCAAGAGAGTTATAGATTATTGAAGCCAAGTGGTGTGCTGATTATTGATAACGCGCTTGATGGTGGCAAAGTTGCCGACCCTACTCAACGCGACTTTGAAACCATCGCCCGCCGCGATTCCATTAAGGCCATCAAAGAAGATTCGAGATGGAGCTCATCACTAATTCCAATTGGCGGCGGGGCGCTTCTCGCTCGTAAGATTTGATCATGGCCGGTAACTCGAACAACCCTGATGGACCAGTTACTCCATGGTGGATTTCAGAATATAAAGTTGTCACAGCTCAGGACGTTAAGAAGCGAAATACCAGAACCGTAAGTTTCGGAATTGCGATTGCAATGGCATTGATTGCTGGCGTTGTTGGAAGCATTGTCGGACGTTCTTCAGCAGAACTTGATACAAGAACAAATTTAGTAGCAACCAAGAGCACAATTGAACGTAAACCAGGATCAATTGCCGGAATTGCGGCTCGGGTTTCACCATCGGTGGTATCGATTGAAGTTAGCAGAGGCAATAGTGGTGGTTCAGGGTCAGGATTCTTTCTCGACAACACCGGGCACATTCTTACAAATAACCATGTGATCTCACTTGTTGCAACAGCTGGTGCTTCGATGCGAGTTCAATTAGCTAACGGCAAGACTTATGATGCCAAATTAGTCGGTCGCGATGTTGCATATGATTTAGCAGTAATCAAAATTAAAGTAACTGATGCGCCTGCATTACAACTCGGTGATAGCGATGCGGTTCAAGTTGGCGATGGTGTAATCGCAATTGGCTCACCACTTGGCTTAACCGGAACTGTTACATCAGGAATCATTAGTGCAAAAAATCGCCCAGTTACATCTGGTAGCGGAACCAGGGAGAGCTCATTTATAAATGCAATTCAAACTGATGCCGCAATTAATCCTGGCAACTCAGGTGGTCCACTTGTAGATCTTTCAGGTGCAGTTATTGGAGTGAACTCTGCTATCGCAACAACCGGATCAGCATTTGGCGGCCAGAGTGGATCTATTGGATTGGGTTTTGCTATCCCAATTAATCAAGCGCGAAAAACTGCTGATCAATTAATTAAAAATGGAAGTTCTACTTATCCAATTATGGGCGTCTCTCTTGACATTACCTACAATGGAACCGGTGCGAAGATTCCTGATGCGGCTGGCTCTGTAACTCCAAATGGTCCAGCAGAGCGTGCTGGAATTAAACCTGGCGATGTCATCATTGAAATTGCTGGCAAGTCGGTAAATACTGCGGATGAGGCAATCATTAAAGTTCGCTCATTTAACGTTGGTGACAAGATTAAAATTAAATTCAAACGCGACGGCGTTACCAAAGAAGTCTCACTTGTGCTTGTCGCTGCAAAATAAATACATTTAACTGAGATTAGATATAGGATTCGAAAATGTTCGGAATCGGTGCTGGGGAGTTCATTGCAATCGCCTTGGTGGCTGCAGTTTTGGTAGGTCCAGATCGGCTTCCAAAATTAACCTCGGACTTAGCAAGCCTTATTCGCAGAGTTCGCGATCTGGCTCAGGGAGCAACCAAGGATCTACGTGAGAATCTTGGGCCCGGTTATGAAGACTTGACCGTCTCGGATTTACACCCAAAGAGGTTTATTTCGAAGCATGTTAATGAAGCTTTGGCCGAACCCGCAGCTGAAATAGCAGAGATAAAAAAAGCTGCGAAGATAGATCCCGATTTGCTATGACAAGTGCAATAGTTGAAAGAATTCACGAAGCGCTAAAGGGTGTTTCTGATCCAGAATTACACCGCCCACTTCCAGAACTAGGAATGGTTCAATCAGTTGAATTCGTAAATGGTGTTGCTGCAATAACAATTTTGCTTACTATCTCGGGCTGTCCAATGCGCGATAGATTGCAGAAAGATATTTCAGACTCGCTCGAACCGATTACTGAAGTGAAGTCTCTCGATTTAACTTTCGGCGTTATGAATGAAGAACAACGCAACAATGTTAAGAAATTGTTAAACGGTGGCCGCGAAAAATTCATTCCATTTGCTCAACCAGATTCGCTGACCCGAGTAATAGGGATTGCCTCAGGTAAAGGCGGTGTTGGAAAATCATCGGTAACTGCAAATTTGGCAGTTGCAGCAGCGCAGAAAGGTTTGAAAGTTGGAATTTTGGATGCTGATGTTTATGGACATTCAATTCCAAGGCTAATGGGAATTGTTGGCAAGCGACCAACAGCAATTGATCAAACTTTTATACCAGTTGAGGCATATGGTGTAAAAGTTGTTTCAATGGAGATGTTTAAGCCAGAGCGTTCAGATGCAGTTGCATTTCGGGGGCCGATGTTGCATAAGGTTCTAGAACAATTATTGAGCGATGCTTATTGGGGAGACCTTGATCTACTCCTATTGGATTTGCCGCCAGGCACCGGTGACATTGCAATCTCATTAGGCCAGCTGTTACCAGCATCGGAAATTGTTGTTGTTACGACACCTCAAATTGCAGCCGCTGAAGTTTCAGAGCGCGCCGGGCGAATTGCTCACCAATTGAAACAGCACATCATTGGGGTTATCGAAAATATGTCGGACTCGGCTTGTGCTAAATGTGGAGAACCAATTGCAATATTTGGCACAGGTGGCGGATTGGAAACCGCAAAACAACTATCTGAATTAGTTGGCGCTGATGTTGCATTGATTGGGCAGATTCCATTTGCTCCTG
>JBILDT010000152.1:0-2870 GCA_044352485.1 Candidatus Nanopelagicaceae bacterium | reverse complement strand
TGATTTGCGAGCGCGAATCAGCCCTGGTTTTGCTTAACTAAGGGGCTGGCGTGGCTGATTTAAGGGGCTGGTGTTGCTGATGGAGATGGCGTTGCCGAAGGCACGGCCTGTGGCGTGCTTGCTGGGTTATCAATTGTTTCAACGGTAGTTCTAAATACTTTTTGACCATCGATATTTACAGTTGTGGCGGTTGGATCTAAGTAGAAGGTGGCATCACCGTTGGTGCTAGATAAGACCGAACCGTCATAAACCGATGTGCCAGAAATTGAAAGCACCGCGCTTGCAACCAGGGTTGTCGAGATCGGCGCACCGATACCGGTCAGATATGAAAGCCCGAGCGTTACTGGATCGCTTAAATTCGAAACTGGAATTGGATTTGGTAGCGCAATCTGTAGAACCATTGATTCATCGGTTGGCCCGAGCTTTATCTCGCTACTGGTGTTATCGATCAGACGCACGCGGAGCTTCTTGCCAGCGCATGCTTCAAGATCAAGATTAGAAACTGTTACGGCCCGGACTCTGAAGTAACCTGCTGATGAATCTTCTGGTGTTGGGGCGCCGTGCCACTCTTCACCAAGTGCGACATAAATTTTTTGATCACAAGCGGTTGCTTGTTGTGAACCTTGACCGAATTCAAGTGCTCCGGTTCCGACAGTAACGCTTGCTGCAAAAGTGGATAATAAGAATGGAACAGCTGCAACTAGTGCAACACCAACAACAACTTTTGATTTATATTTTCCAGAGCCACCAAAACCTGATGACATGCGACCGCTAAGTGGAGATTGCATTTATATTTCTCGCACCAGCCTTTCGCTTCTCCTCGGATGGAGCAATTCGTTATCCATACCTTCAGTAACTTTAGCCCGTTAGCCTGATAAAGGGCAAGAATCCTTACTTGAGTCGGCCGGAGCCCTTTTTGGTATCGACCTGAAGACCGAGGGCTCGGAAGGTGAGGCTAGCGGTGTTGGCTGAAGCAGCAGCCCTGCAGAAGGTCGAATCAATTGTGTTCTTGTTGGTCGCTGTTACCGAGATGAAGGCACTTCGATCACGCAATCCTCCCGAATTGGTAAAGGCGAAAAGGCCGCCACCATCATTAATTGCTGCGAGCACATCCTGAGTTTGGCCTGAGATAAGTAAATTTGAAGTGCCATCCCCCGAGACCATCACGGTGCGGGTGTCATATCTGTCGTTGCTGATGCGCTTATTAGAAAGGTCAAAGTTAACTCCATTGCCATTTATGCAAACCAGAGTGAACCTTCCACCTGCAATGTAAAGCGCTGGCAAGAAATATGAGTTGGCCCTTGGATCAATTGCGATGGTCTGTGGAACCTTGAGCAGATACTTAGGTTGAGGGACTAACGCTTTATCGGCTTCGATGGTCGGCATAACAGTTGGAGTATCGGACTTAACTGGTGCAACTGAATATTCTGGGGTTGGCTCGGGCGTTGCTTCAGGAGATGCATCTGATGTCGAAGCTTCAGGCGCTGGGCTTTCTGATGCGCTGGGGTCGGGTTTTGCTTCAGCAGAAGGTTCAGCAGAAGGTTCGGGAGTTGGTTCAGTAGAGGGTTCCGGAGTTGGTTCTACATATGTTGAAACCGGACCGGGATCATCTTGAGTTAGAACTTCGGCGACTGATGGTGCAACCGTTGCGATAAGTCCAGCAGCAAAAGTTAGTAGGACTAAGCGGCTGAGAACACGCACGCTGGTGCGCTCGCCATAAAAAAGATCATAAAAGCTTCGCCGAAAGCGAAACCAGAAATCTTCTCTATCTCTTCTACTCATGAGAGAAATATACTTTAAATAATCTGCGGCTTAGCGGCATGGGAAATTATTTCTCAGGGTCTACTGGGATTGTGATGATTCCCAACTTCGCAGACTGAGAATCGACCTTCGCCATCAAGGCTTTGTCATCCGCTTTGATTGCATAGGCTCGAGCAACGAATAAAACCTCTTCGCGTGACGGCGCCATTTCAGTCAGCGCGTATACGTATTGGCGCATGCCAGTGATGTCACCTTTGTTGTAACTGAGTTTGGCCATGTTGACCTGAGCATTTACACATCTCTCATTGCCAGCTATTTGGGCCCGGCTAAATTTCTCTAGTGCTTCATTTCCTTGATTGTTTATTATCTTTGCTAAAGAGTCGTAATACATCGCGCATGGGATATATCTTGAATATTCGACTGCAATAACTTTAGATGCGTTGTTTGTAGCAAATTCATCGATCCAGTTTAGATATCGAAGTTGGGCAAATGCGAAGTTGCTAGTGATAAAGAGGGTCAACGCAACAGTCACGCCAACAAAAGCCTGAAGTGATTTCTTCGGTGCACCTTCACTGCGATACGCCAGACCAACGATAAAGCCAGCAGCGGCCCAGAAAAGATATTTGTTTGGCAGTGTGATTGGGCTTACCGCGGCATTTGTGAAGTAGACAATGAGGAATAGTCCGATCGCTGCGAACTCTCTGCGCTTATCTGGATATTTCTCGGCAGCAAGTATTGCGGCACGAACCAAAAATGCCAGTAACAATACAAAGGCAAACACACCTACAAAACCTAGAGTGGCTACGGTTTGCACGGGCGCTGAATGTGCATCATTTGCGAGAACGGTCTGTAAATTCTGTGCTGAATCTAGGGTGCGATAACTTTCATAATAATTTCCATATTGATCTGGACCAACACCAAATAGTGGCGAGCTACCGAATTGCGAAATTCCGGCCAGCCAGAACTCGCCACGGATCTGCACTTGAACATCGTTTCCAAGAACTGGAATATCTTTACCAATAAATGGCATCAAGAAGATTGCCTCTGCCCAAATAATTACGATAAGAGTTAGGGCAAAAGTTTTAGCATTTAAGGTTAAGTCAGAGATA
>JBILDT010000151.1:0-2879 GCA_044352485.1 Candidatus Nanopelagicaceae bacterium | reverse complement strand
AGAAGCTTCAGATGGTGCAATCAAATAATAAGCAGCAAGTGCATATTCAAAGTTTGGACAAGAGACTTCAACAATTTCGGCGCCAGCTGCAACTAGAAGTTCAATTGACTCTGCGATGCGCGCACTTACTCCGGCCTGGAAACCTGAACCGCTTAACTCTTTGATAACACCAATCTTCATTCCCTTAACATCAAGGCGCTTTGCAGCCGCAACAACTTGTGGAACAGGTGCGTTGATACTTGTTGAATCACGTTCATCATGTCCAGCAATTGCTTCATGAAGAAGGGCCGTATCTAAAACAGTTCGGGCAAAAGGTCCTACTTGGTCAAGGCTTGATGAATATGCAACAACTCCGTAGCGAGAAACTGCGCCATAAGTTGGTTTCACTCCGACAATTCCAGTTAGTGCTGCAGGTTGGCGAATTGATCCACCGGTATCGGTGCCGATTGCAAGTGGTGCTTCAAATGCGGCAACTGCTGCTGCTGATCCGCCACTTGATCCGCCAGGTGTTCTGGTTAAATCCCAAGGATTTTGTGTTGTGCCATATGCCGAATTTTCAGTAGATGAACCCATTGCAAATTCATCCATATTTGTTTTACCAAGAATTACAACGCCTGCTGCTTTTAACTTTGCAACAACTGTTGAGTCATATGGTGGGCGCCAGCCTTCAAGAATCTTTGAACCAGCCGTAGTTGGAATTCCTTTTTGCGCCAGAATATCTTTTACAGCAATTGGGACTCCTGCTAGTGGTGAGAGTTTTTCGCCACTTGCTCGCTTCTTATCAATAGCCTCGGCCTGTTCTAGAGCACCAGCGTTATCGATATGCAAGAAAGCATTAATCTTTCCGTCAACCGAAGCGATTCGATCTAAATGTTGTTGGGTAAGTTCAACTGAAGAGATTTCTTTTGCAGCAAGCGCACTGGCCATATCGGCGGCCGTTGAATGAATATTTGTCATTCTTCACCAAGAATTTGAGGAACCTTGAAACGCTCATCGGCTTTAGCAGGCGCTCCTGAAAGTGCTTCCTCATTTGTCAGGCTTGGTTTTACAACATCGTCACGGAAAACATTTGACATCGAAAGTGGGTGTGAAGTCGGTGCAATATCTGATGTTGCTACTTCTTGGACTCGCTTCACTGCTCCAAGGATTTGTTCTAGTTCGCTGGCCATGTGATCAAGTTCGGCCGGCGTCATTTCGATTCGGGCCAGCTTTGCAAGGTGTGCGACATCATCGCGAGAAATTGCGGCCATGGTCGAACCTTATCGTGAGCCAGTGCCTACTAATAAATTGAAATTATGCGCGAATCTGGCCAGAGCCAGTAACAATCCAAGTGGTTGTGGTCATTTGCTCTAACCCCATTGGACCACGGGCATGCAGCTTCTGATTTGAGATCCCGATCTCCGCGCCAAAGCCCATTTGTTCGCCATCAGTAAATCTTGTGGATGCATTCACCATAACTGCCGCGCAATCACTTAGTGCAATAAATTTTGCAGCATTCGCCTCAGACTCGGTCACAATTGCTTCAGTATGTTTTGTTCCATATTTTGCAATATGGTCTGAAGCAGCAAGCAAGTTCTGAACTATTGCAACATTCATTTCTAGCGCATTGTATTCAGTCGACCAATTCGCTTCGTTAGCGATGCTTACATCCAAATTATTTGCCTGCGCAATCTTTGCGGTTGCTGAATCAACATTTAATTTAACTCTAGCTTCGCGGAGTGCCGCAAGTGCTGTTGGTAAAAACTTCACTGCAACACTTTCGTGAACCAGAAGCGTTTCTGCAGCGTTACAGACACTTGGCCGGTGGGTCTTTGAATTCATAACAATTGGAAGTGCCTTAGTTAAATCTGCTTCTGCATCAACATATACATGGCAAACGCCAGCGCCAGTTTCGATAGTTGGAACAGTTGAATCATCGACAACTGTGCGAATTAGCGCAGCACTTCCCCGCGGAATTACCAGATCGACTTTTCCTCGTGCATGTAACAAGGCAGCAACTGTAGAACGATCATCAGATGGCACCAGTTGGATTACATCTGGTGAAATATTGGTTTTAGCTAGCGCCCGGCGCATTACGGTTACAAGAACTTGGTTGCTTTTTGCAGCACTTGAAGAGCCACGAAGTAAGGCGGCATTTCCTGACATCAATAAAATTACCGCGGCATCAACAGTTACATTTGGACGAGCTTCATAGACCATTCCGACAACTCCAAAGGGAACGGTGATCTGCTTTAGGTGTAATCCATTTTCTAAGGTGCTCTCGCGAAGTGTTTTTCCGAGTGGACTCGGAATTCTAGAAACTTGTCTTGCACCATCTGCCATTCCCGCAACGCGTGCTGCCGTAAGCAAAAGTCGGTCCTGCATAGATTCAGTCATGCCATCTTTAACTGCGTTATCCATATCTGCAGAATTCGCCGCCAAAATTTCAACTTCACTTGCACGCAACTCATCTGCAATTCGATTTAACGCTTCTACTCGATCGCCATCACTTGCAGCAATTAGCGTGCGCGCAGCCAACCTAGCTTTATCAGCTAATTCGGCAATCATCGCAGTGGCTTCCATGTTCCTAGCCTAGAGCCTCTTACCCTTCTCTCATGAGACGTTTATTGCGAGTGCTACGAAATACCGTCATTGTTCTTATTGCTTTGGCTATTGCCCTTACCGGCTTTTTGAGATTTGTTCATTATCCAAATCCAATAGCAACGATCAAACTCGGCTTAGCACCTGCTTCAAAAACGCCAACTCTGATGCCCTGGCACACAATTGAACCTTCCGATAATCCAATCGCTTGGCCAACAAGCACTGAAGCAACACCAGAAACAGTTGCCTGGAAAGGCAAGCAGATCAAGTGGCAAGATTTTCTAGACCGAACAAATACC
>JBILDT010000027.1:0-10168 GCA_044352485.1 Candidatus Nanopelagicaceae bacterium | reverse complement strand
CCGAAGTGCAAGTGCTACATCATTTCCAATATTTCGCTTCCCATAAACAACGACTCCAAATTCATCGCCACCAAGTCTGGCAATCAATACATCATTTGGTAGGACTCGATTGAATCTTAAAGTGATCTGTTTCAATAGTTGATCGCCAACTTCATGGCCATAGTTATCGTTTACTGCTTTGAATCCATCCAGATCTAACAAAAGAAGTGTTCCGGTTCTTCTGCGCAATAATTCAAGTTCGGCGATAAATCTTCTGCGATTCGGTAATCCAGTTAGTTCATCAGTTCGTGCATGCTCGCGATCTTCACTCACCATTTTCGCATCACGCAATGCAAGTGCCATGCGAAGGAAGGCAAGAGAAATAGTCACGAAGGAAATTATTAGAACAAATGCGGGGAAGTAATTAGGCCGAAATGCACCAAAGGCTAGGATGCTTGAACTAATCACTAGTGCAAAAGTTGTGGCCCAGGTATTGATGTGCAGCTTTGGAATTTCAGTTTCACCGCCATGTAGGTAAAGCGCATTAGCTATAAGCACTAGACCCAGAAGCCAGCCATCATCAGTAAGTGCGGCGAATTCATATCCAGTTGTCGCGGACAGAAGCAGGAAGAATAAATCGGTAATTGCAAAGATTGAGATTCCTAGGAAAAGACATAAGCCACGCAAACTTCGATGCTGCAGAATGATTAGCGATAGGCAAGTCGCTACGAGAACGAGATCGCCTACCGGATAAAGAATTGATAAGAAAACTTCATAACTTTGCCCATCAAAGCGCAGTTGTGCTGGTCTTAACAAGAGACTGGAGATGACACTTGATGTTCCAAGAGCGATTATTGCAGTATCCAATAATTCTAAGGCCGTTACTTTCTTTGTAACCGCTAGTGCTCGAATAATTCCAATAATCATCAGAGGATAGAAAGCAATATATGTAACATCAATTATTTTCTCTGATATTTGAAAATCATAGAAAGAGTTTGAAGTTGAGAAAGTTGATCCAATTGCCCAGAGAAATATTGCAAAAGTTATTGCAAGTCGTGCTAGCCGATCATTTAATCTGGGAGATTTCCAAGCTATGTAGGCCGCTAAGAACGCGATTAGATTGAAGATGATTAAATCTGGAACAATCGAAGGCAATTGAAAAGCCACCCGAATAATCAGGTGGCTAATCAATAAGAGAAATACTCCTACTCTCGCCATTTAGCGAGCGTAGGGTAAAAAGTGAAGCTTATTTACATGCGGTGGTAATACTTGCCTTTGCAGTAGCTAAATCACCTACGGCCTTAGCCTTGCCATCGGTCGCTTCTTTGATTTGAGCATCAAGTTCCACGATATTTGCAGTTGCATCTATAACGCGTTGCTTGTTGAGATCAATTCCAGCTTGAACAGTCGCAATCTGCTTCTTCTGGGTCTCAGTTGGATTCTTAGGATAGGTCAGCATGTTCTTGCTCCAGGTATCAACATTCTTCTGGGCGCTTGTTATCAATCTTTCGGCAGTTGTCTTAAGGCGGGTAGCACCACTGATTCTGCTATCAAATGATGTTACGACAGAATCTGACAATGTCTTCGCATTCAAATAGCTTTTATTTGCGTCGATACAAGGTTTAGAAACCCAGACGAGTTTCATTGAAGCAGTTGCCGGATTAGGCGCACATGTGTAAGAAATTTTTCCGACAGTTGCCTTTGCCTTTGCTGGCTTACAGGCTTTATACGGTGTCGCGGCAGATGCACTTGAAACACCAAATACCGATCCAGCTAAAATTAGTAGTGCGATTGATATCGCAGAAACTCTCTTTGACATATATACCTCCACAAAATTTACCCAAGAACCACAAATCTTTGTGGTGTCGATGAGGCAATTCTATCTTTGCAGATGCAAATTTTCAGGGAGAAGAACTATGTCTGTCAGTGAAATTACTGTGAATATTTGATTTATTTAACGCTGGCGCGCTCGGACGTTGATTCCAAGCTTTCGGACCAAGGGTCTCGGGCCAAATCTCGCAACAGTGCTCAAAGTTTTATATTGCCATCCCGGGATGCAGATTGCCTTGCCGCGCTCGGCTGCGCGCCAAGATTCGCTGACAATTCGATCAGCTTCAAGCCACATGAACTTAGGCAGGCCTGACATTTTCATCTTTCCGCGTTGATGAAATTCAGTGCGAGTAAAACCAGGACAGAGTGCTGAGATATTGATATTGGTCTTTGAAAGTTCGGTATGAAGTGATTCGGTATGAACCGTTAAATAAGACTTTGCCGCGCTGTATGTGCCACCAGCAATAAAGCTTGCAACACTTGAAACGTTGATTATTGTCCCGGAATCCCGCTCTAACATTTGTGGCAACACCGCATGCATAAGTTGCATTGGCGCTTTAGCAAGAACGTCTATCAAGTTTAGTTCAGCCTCGATGTCGCTTCTTAAAAAACTATCTTTAATCCCAAAACCAGCATTGTTGATCAATGCTTCAATTGGTTTCTTAGGATTTGATAATCGCTTCTCGACTCTTGCTAACTGAGCCGGCACCGATAAATCAGCCTGCAAGACTTCAACATCGATCTTGTATTTTTTTGATAGCGAGGCTGCTCGTTCTTGTAGCCGCTTTTTATCGCGAGCCACAAGAACTAAGTCAAAACCTCTTTCAGCAAGCAATCTAGTAAAAGATTCACCAATTCCTGCGGTGGCTCCAGTTACTAGCGCAGTGCTCATTTAGTTACTTTACTATCCCAGCAGTTGATTCATCGCGGATGTGCCAAGAAGTTCCATACTGTTCAAGCTTTGCAAGGAATGGCTTTGCATCAAACCATTCTGGACCATTTACGCCAGGCTCTGGTTTCCAAACACCTTCATGAATAAGTTCCATAGCAATTACTGGATTAATTGCGGTCTGCCATACAACAGCTTGATCACCGTAATTCTCCATGGACCAGGCGTTATCAACTACGTTGTAGAGATAAACGGCTTTTGGTTCACCGTTCTTATCCAAACCTTTTACAAGTGAACCAGCACAAGTCTTACCAGTCATTCGTGAACCAAGCGTTGCTGGATCAGGAAGTGATGCTGCCAAGAGATCACGTGGTGAAACTTGAATGCCTTGAACATCAACAGTTTCAGTGCGATCCATACCAAGCATATGAATGGTTTTTAGGATTGAAATAAATTGCGCACCAAGACCATATTTAAAGTTAACTTTCTTAGCTTCAATCTTCTGTGGAATTAAGACAACCTCCTCGTGCTCAACATTTACGCACTCGACCGGTCCGATTCCATCAGGAAAATCAAAGATTTCAAGTTCAGAGAATGGTTCGGTTGTGTACCAACCGCGGCCATCTTCCCAAACCAGCGGTGGATTCAGACACTCTTCGATTGTTGTCCAAATTGAGAATGACGGTGCAAATTCTGAACCAGCAACAACTAAATTGGATCCATCCAGAACAGTTATCGAATCGATACGTGAGAACAATTCATCGCTTGCATACTTTGCGAAGACATCACTAAGACCAGGTTCAACACCCATGCCGATCAAGGCATAAATTCCGCGTTCGCTCCAATTCCAGTCACGTGCAAATTGTTCATCCCCACATTTCACGCCGGTTTCGGTATATGGATAATGCGGATGTGGTCTAGATAGCGACATTGCCATATCTAAGTAATTCTTATTTTCGATTTCGCAGGCAAGAAATATCGGCATCACAAAACGTGGATCAACTGCGTTGATCACAATGTCGGGATTTGCTTTGCGAATTAATTCGCGGATATCTTCGAGTTCTGCTGCATTTACTTGTGCGGCGGAGAAGCGGGGATCTTTCAAGCGATTTACGGCATCTTCAGCGCGAGATAAATTGCGATCTGCGATTACTAGTTCTGTAATGAATGAACGACGTGAGGCAATATTTGCTATTGCTCGACCAACTCCACCGGCGCCTAAAACTAGGGCCTTCATTAAAACCAACTCCAAACGAGTATTTTTCTATTTCCTTGAGCCTAGCCCAGCACATTAGAAATGGGCAAATCACAATAAAATTAAGTAAACTAACTTTCAATAAAAGTCTAATAATTTTTATTTTAAAGTTTTAAATTAGGTCCTAGTAGCTCAGTGGATAGAGCAACCGCCTCCTAAGCGGTAGGTCGCAGGTTCAACTCCCGCCTAGGACACCAGCTAATTATTAATTATGAAAAACAACGGTTTTATCGCCGACGATAAAGATTCTATCTTCAGCAAAATCACGAACTGCGCGAGATAAAACTCGACGTTCGATATCGCGACCAGTTGCAATTAAATCTTCAGGAGTTGAAGCATGAGTTACATGTGCAACATCTTGATCAATGATTGGGCCCTCATCTAAATCAGGTGTTACGAAGTGCGCAGTTGCGCCGATGATTTTTACACCACGAGCATGTGCTTGGTGATAAGGCTTTGCACCTTTAAATCCTGGCAAGAATGAATGGTGGATATTGATGATTCGACCAAACATTTTTCCGCAGAACTCTTTAGTCAGAATCTGCATATAACGAGCAAGGACTACGAGATCAATTTCAAGTTCAGTTACTAATTTCGAGATCTCGGCTTCAGCAGCTGACTTGTCTAATTTGCTCTGATCAATAAATTTAATTCCGTGGGATTCCACGAGAGTCTTTAAATCGCTGTGATTAGAGACCACTGCTGGAATTTCAATTGGAAGCTCACCAAGTTCTTGAAGGTAGAGCAGATCGCGAAGACAGTGTGACTCTTTAGTTACAAGAATGATGGCCCGCTTCTGCTTTGCAGCTGAACGCAGCGATAGCTTTGGCTTAAATTGGCCGAGCCCGCTCTCTAAAATTTCACGGACCTTTGCTAAATCCAGGTCGCTTTCAAAGCGTGTGCGCATAACAAAATCTTGGGTAGTTGGATCTGTAAATTGTTGATTCTCAATTATGTTTCCACGCGCAGCAAGAACCGCAGTTGTCATCGCATGCACGATGCCAGGCTGGTCTTTGCACTGCAGGGTGACTATCAAATCCATTGCAGAAGTTTAATGGCTAATTGTGAATCTCTTTAACGCTTTCGGCGCCCACCAGTTACGTTCTCCAAATAAGCGCATGAGCGCTGGGACAAGTAAGGCGCGAACCAAGGTTGCATCTAGAAGAATCGCGAATGCCACACCAAATCCCATGGCCTTAATCGATGTAACGCCACTGGTCATGAAGATCGCAAAGACCGTTGAAAGGATAACTGCAGCAGCTGTGATTATTCGGGCAGATTTCTGAAGTCCAAGTGCAACAGATTCAACATTTGAATGGCCGGCATCGTGCTCCTCTTTAATTCGAGATAGCAGGAATACTTCGTAATCCATTGATAAACCAAAGGCTACAACTGCAATCAAAATAACAATTGAGGTATCGATGCTTCCGGTATTGGTAAATGAACCGACTAACCAAGTGAAATTATCACCAATAAAGATCCAGGTCATTGCACCCAAAGTTGCAGATAGCGAGAGCAGGTTCAGGATTACGGCTTTGATCGGCAGAATTATTGAACCAGTAAACATGAACAAGAGAATAAGTGTGCCAATCGCAATCCAACCAAGTGCGAGTGGTAATTTCTTAGCAATACCAATCTGGCTGTCTGCATAATCAGCGGCAACTCCACCAACCAACGTTCCTTCTGGAACATTTAGTGCACGAATTTCAGTAATCATCTTCTCGGCTGCGGGAGAGCGCGCACCCATGCTGTGAATTGCAGCAATTCGAATATCAGTGCCAACTGTTTCGGGTGCACCAATATTTATCACACCTGGAACATTTGCAAGATCACTTACAAAGCTATTTATGGCAACCATTTTTGTTGTGCCATTTGGAACAATAATTTCAATTGGATTTGCTTGCTCACCGGGGAATTTTTCTAAACCAACTTGTGCAGCAATTGCTGCCTTATCACTTGCAGGCAATACCCGGGTATCAACTTGCGAGAAGACGATATCTTTAATTGGTGAAGCAATAGTGCCTAGAATTAATAGCGATAAGAAAACAACAGCTACTGGTCGCTTCATTACAAAACGTGCGGTGTGAGCCCAACGGCCGTCTTCCTTAGGAGTAATTGCACTCTTTCGCACAACGAATTTATCAATCTTGGTTCCGAGTAGCGCCAGAATTGCTGGCAGTGGAATAAGTGCACCAACAATTGCAATTGCTACGACTGCGACTCCGCCATAACCAAATGACTTTAAGAACATTTGCGGGAAGAACATAAGCGATGCCAGGCTGATCATTACCGTGATGCCCGAGAAGAAAACAGTTCGGCCTGCAGTTTTTACGGTCTGCGCAACTGCTTCTTCGACACTCTTCCCGGATTTTAGTTCTTCACGGAAGCGATTAACTATCAATAGCGAGTAGTCGATACCAAGACCCATGCCTAAGCCAGTTATCAAATTAAGAGCGAAAATGCTCACGCCCGTGGCAAGGCTTATTAAATAAAGAATTACAAAAGCACCAAGGATTGCACTAATTGCAACAACAACTGGCATTGCAGATGCAATCAGACCACCAAAGACAAAGAGAAGGAAGAGAAAAGTGAGTGGGATTGAAATAGCTTCCGCGAACTTTAAATCACTTGAAATTCTTTCATTAATAGCGTTGTTAAAAGTTGAGAAACCACCAACATAAATTTTTAGGTTTCCAATTTTGCCATCATATTTTTTCTGCAATTCTGCTGCTAATTTATCCAAACTAGTTAAATCTGCTTCAGTGCCATAGATAAAGAGGTAAGCAGCGTTCCCATCGCTACTGACTAATTGTTTAGCACCGCCTGCGCTCCAATATGAAAGCGTGCGTTCAACACCTGGTCGATTGCGTAGCTCGGCTTCAATCGGTGCAACTTCTGCAGCAACTGCTGGATCTGCAACGCTCTTACCGGCATCAATAATGAAAATGATTGCAGGATCTTTTACTTTAAAAGTATCTGTTAAATAGGTTGCCGCTTTATATGAATCACTATTGGGATCTGAATAGCCGCCGCCTTCAAGCCGGGCAAACACAAGCGAACCGATGACACCTGCTGCAATAGTTGCAACAATAAATCCTGCCAATACACCCTTACGGCGTCTGAATAATGTGCGACCCAACTTCTCAAACATGACTTCTATTCTCCCTGGTAGTTGATTTGATGATTAGTATTTACTTATGAGCGATCCGAAAATTTTGCCAAAAGTTACGCAAGATGAAATTGATCCGCGGGAAGATGATGACTCAAAACGCGATGCTGAAATCGAAGGCGATCGCCCGCCACACCACGGCTAATCATTTTTTGGAGCCGGAGGTGGAGTTGGTGCCGCTGGAGTTGTTGCAGGTTTCGTAGTTCTTGAATCAGTTTTGTAAAACCCAGAACCCTTAAAAACTACTCCGACATTCGAATAAACCTTCTGCACTTCGCCTTTGCATTCTGGGCATTCGGTTAGAGCCGCATCGCTAAATGATTGAAATGCCTCGAATTGGTGGCCGCACTTGGTGCAGGCATATTCATATGTAGGCATGGTGAGTATTGTAAAGAAGTGAGAGAATTACATCTAATCGGGAATCAATTTGAGAGGAAAACATGAAGGTCGGCCGAGTATTTCGAAGCATAATCTCAGGAACAATTGTTCTCTTATCAATCTTTTCAGCTCCCGCCTTCGCTAACAGCATCACCGCTTCTGTGCCACAAGCCGGATCAGTTCTCACAACTGCACCTAATTCGATTGCTATTTCGACAGCTTCGCCACTTTCAGAACTAGGAAGTTTAATAGTTGTTAATGACCCAAATGGTGTTGCGGTTGATGATGGATCCATAACAATCGATGGAAATAGCGCTGAAGTTGGTTTAGGCGAGTTAAAAACCACTGGTGTTTACACCGTTAATTACACACTTCTTTCAGATACCGATGACCCACTTACTGGTTCATACACATTTTTATTTAATGCACCTTCAAGTTTAGGAAGCCCATCGCCAGCGCCAACACAATCTTCTGTTGAAGCGACTACCGAGAATATGAATCTGAATAATGGTTCAAATGCCTTCGTTTACACACTGCTGATAATTGCCGCCTTTGTTTTCATATTTTTGGTTTGGTATGCAAAGCAAACATTTGGCGGAAGCAAGCGATCATCAAAAACTAAGCGCAAGTAACCGAATTTAAGTAATGCATTTTTTCACTGACACGCTGCAGATTCTTTCAGCGACGACGCTAATTGGCTTGCTACTTGCCATGGCCTTTTTTATACGAGAAGAGCGCTCAAAGTTTTTACCCGAGGCGATTCGGATTCGTAATCTTGCAATTATTCCAGCAGCAGTCTGGCTAATCTCAAGCATCGGAGTTCTCTTCGCTCAATTAGCAGATTTGCTATCAATTCCTATTTCAGAGACGCTTGATTCGGTTGTCATAAGATCATTTGTTACCCAGACTGCACTTGGGAAGAGCTTTGCAATAAATATTGCAGCCGCAGCGATTGTGCTGATTTTAATTCCAAGAATCTCTCGGACTACAGGTTCAATATTTCTCCTAGGAATCACTTTTATCGGAGTTCTTGCTCCGGTTTTTCAAAGCCATTCGAGTAGCTTTGGAAATCACGGATTAGCAATTGGTTCGCTTTTAATTCACGTTATAGGAATTTCGCTATGGGTTGGCGGAATCATCGCCTTAATTTTGATCAATAAATCAGAGCGGATAATCGCAATTCCACGTTTTAGCACTCTGGCACTTTGGTCGGCAATTGCAGTATTTTCAAGTGGTGCAATAAATGCCTGGACCCGGTTAAATTTTCGAGATGCCTGGAATTCACAGTATGGAAATCTAGTAATTTACAAAATTACCTTGGGCGTTATTCTAATTTTTATCGGCGCAATTCACCGAAAATACATTATTAAAAAGCTTGAAGGCACTAAGCAGGTTTATCAACTCCTATTGGTTGAAGTTTTAATCATGATTGCGGCAATTAGTGTTGGTTCGTGGCTCTCTTCAAGTGCGCCACCAGTTCCTGAAAATCCAAGAGATGTAGGCATTGCAGAAATAATTGCCGGAAGTCCGATGCTGCCAGCCCCAGATTTCAACAATGTTCTCTGGACCTATGTTCCGGATGCAGCAATTATGGGGCTTCTGATTTTTATTACTGCGCTCTATATAAGAGGGGTAGTAATCCTGGCGAAGCGCGGTGACAAGTGGCCAATCGGTCGAACTATTGCATTTGCATTTGCTATCGCAGCTACGGATTTTGCGACAAGTGGCGGACTCGGTGCTTATGCACGTTTCTCATTTTCTTATCACATGGTCTCTCACATGATTCTTGGAATGGTCGCGCCGATTGGATTTGTTCTAAGCGCACCAATAACACTTGCACTTCGGACCTTACCGATTGGCCGAACTCCGGATGAGCGCGGAATTCGTGGAATTCTAATCACCCTTCTGCATTCAAAGTATTTTCAAGTTATTTCAAATCCAATTGTTGCGCTAGCAATCTTTGACGGCTCGCTCTTTGCGCTTTATATGACACCGTTATTCGGAGATTTAATGCAGAGCCACTTCGGACATCTCTTTATGAGCCTTCACTTCTTACTTGCTGGCACGCTCTTCTTCCATGTAATTGTGGGAATTGATCCGTCACCAAAGCGGGTGCCGTATATCGTTCGAATAATCATTTTATTTGCGGCAATGAGTATTCACGCCTTCTTCTCAATTGCACTTATGTCAACAACAACGCTCTTAGATGGTGGCTACTTTGCAAGTCTGGATCGGCCTTGGTCGACTGATTTGTTAGCAGATCAGAAAGCAGGAGGCGCGGTTGGTTGGGCCATGGGCGAAATTCCGATTCTGATTGCACTAGTTGCAACCTTTATTCAGTGGACAAGGGATGACAAGAAAGAAACTAGACGCATTGATCGAGCCGAAGATCGAGCAGCGGCCATGGGCGAGGATGATGAATTAGCAAAATACAATAAATACCTTGCGGAATTGCGACGACTAGACGAAACCAAAGAAAGTTGAGTTAATTAAGCCATGGAAGCGTTAATCGGCGAGGAATACGAAGCACTACGAGAAAGCGTGCGCGCACTTGCGACCAAGAAAATTGCACCCTTTGCAAAAGCCGTTGATGAAGAGTCCCGATTTCCGCAAGAAGCTTTTGAAGCTCTGCAATCAGCGGATCTTGCAGCGGCACATGTTGATTCTA
>JBILDT010000150.1:0-2908 GCA_044352485.1 Candidatus Nanopelagicaceae bacterium | reverse complement strand
AAATCTCGTTGATCGTGTGCCGGAACCGCCATGATTGCGCCGGTGCCGTAATCAGCAAGAACATAATCACTTGCCCAGATTGGAAGTTTTGCACCATTAACTGGATTTATTGCATAACGCTCTAAGAAGATTCCACTCTTTGGTCGATCAGTTGCAAGACGATCAATATCAGTCGCAGCCTTAACGCTCTCGAGATACTTAGTGAATTCGCCTTCAACTTTTGAACCAGAAACTAATTCCGCTGCCAACGCAGAATCTGCCGCTACAACCATAAATGTTGCGCCATACAAAGTATCTGGACGGGTTGTGTAAATAGTTACAGGTTCTTCGCGGCCTTCGATAACAAACTTAACTTCGGCGCCGATTGAACGTCCGATCCAGTTGCGCTGCATCATCAGAACTTTCTCAGGCCACTGACCCTCAAGTTGTTCCATGTCATCAAGTAAGCGATCGGCATAATCCGTAATCTTCAAATACCACTGGTTTAGCTTCTTCTTAGTTACTGCGGTATCGCATCGCTCGCAGAGCCCGGCAACTACCTGTTCGTTAGCTAAAACTGTCTGACAACTTGGGCACCAATTGACTGGTGAATCCTTGCGATATGCCAGGCCCTTCTTATACATCTCAAGAAATAGCCATTGATTCCATTTGTAATATTCGGGATCACAAGTATGTAGAACGCGATCCCAATCAAAGGAGCATGCGAACCTGCGCATTGATGCTTTCTGCACTGCTATGTTTTCGTAGGTCCAAGCACGTGGATCTTCATTTCGCTTTATCGCTGCATTCTCGGCTGGCAATCCAAAAGCATCCCAACCAATTGGGTGCATAACGTTAAATCCTTTTTGAATCCAATAACGAGCAATCACATCACCAAGTGCATAAGCCTCGGCATGTCCCATGTGTAAATCGCCTGAAGGATAGGGAAACATATCCAAGACATATTTCTTTGGACGGTTGTCATCGCTGCGGCCAGATTTAAATGGTTCTAGCTTGTCCCAAATGGGCAACCATTTCTCTTGGACATATTGAATGTCATAGGCCTCATGCATAACGAGAATTCTCCCATGACCCAACGATTGAGATTTACCGAATCAGAATTTAAATTGAGTGGAGCTGAGGGGACTTGAACCCCTGACCCCCTGCATGCCATGCAGGTGCGCTACCAGCTGCGCCACAGCCCCAATTTTTATTTGAACTTTTTACTTCGAGGGCAGACTTTATCTTAAAAGTTACGCCTCAGCCTCCAGAGATTCGTTGCCGAATACTGGCTCTGGAATGGATCCGGCATTGTGTTCAACCAGAGTCCAGCCAATTTTTGTGAAGGAATTTGGTTCTAGGACGGACCAGGAAGCATTTGATAGCCCACCAAGTGTCGCCCACTTATCGAATGGCATATCCAATATTGAACCAAGCAGCGCACGCGATGTGCCGCCATGCGTTACAAAAATAATTGTCCCAGATGCTTCAGCGATGCCACGTTCGATTGCGCTGCGTGCACGCTTTGCAACTTCAGATCTAGATTCTCCTATTTCGCCAGCTTTAACATCTTCGCCAAACATCCATTGCTTGAACCGCTCGCCATCTTCTTCACGATTTTGCTGACCAGTCTTACCTTCCCAATTTCCGCCATTGGTTTCGCGCAAACCTGGATCAATTTCCAATTTGATTCCGGTCAAATCAACCAAGGCTTGTGCGGTCTGCTTTGCCCGAATTAAATCGCTTGCAATAATTCGATTTGGATTCATTCCAGCTAAAACTTTTGCGGCATGTCCAACTTGGTATTGCCCTACTTTATTTAGCGGAATATCCGAATGTCCCTGGTAGCGATTTTCAACGTTCCAGTCGGTCTGGCCATGACGCCAGAGAACGACTCGAAGTTTAGATTTTTCGCTCATTTAAAACTACCTTGCTTCAGATACCAATAGCGGGATTCGTGGGCAATCATTCCAAAGGCGATCGAGCATGTAGTAATTACGAAGCTCTTGGCTCTGAATATGAACAACTAAATCTGAGTAATCAAGCAGAATCCACTGCCCCTTTCCTTCGCGACGAATTGGCTTCTCGCCAATCGCAGCCATAGCTTTGAAAACTGCATCAGAGATTGCATCAACTTGAATTTCATTTGCGCCAGTCGCAATTAAAAATACTTCAGACAAAACCATTTGTTCGGTCATATCTATAGCGACGATATCGACGCCAAGCTTCTCGGCAATTGCCTCTGCTGCAACTTGTGCCAAATTAATAACGCTCTTACCTGCTGCCATATAGGCCTCTATCTTTTATGTAATTAAGCACTGAAGGAGAGATTGTGTCTGGAGTTTTTCCCTTTGCAAAATCTTCACGGATTTGTGTTGCACTAACATCAAGAGCGTTGATCTCAATCTCTTTGAATTCTGACTTTGCTTCTCCTGGCCGTCTGACAACCAAGATTTCGGCCTGCTTTCTAACATCATCGCTGCGCTTCCATTTGTGAAATGTAGCAGCTGCATCACTGCCCAAAACTAAAGTGAATTCATCTTTTGGAAAGAAGGCACGAAGTGATTGCAAGGTATCGAAGGTGTAAGTAGCGCCCTTGCGTGAAGTTTCGATATCCAGAACAACTACTTTCTCCTGAAGTTCTTCCGATAAATCTTCAAGCGCTTTGCTACACATCTCTAATCTTTCACCGGGTGTTGCAATTGGATTGGCTGGTCGCAGATATGGGTCGCCGGCAGGAATCAGCATTATTTGATCAAATTTCTTAGCGAGAGCTTCGATGATATGAAGATGGCCGAGATGTGGTGGATCAAATGTCCCACCAAGAATTCCTACTTTAGAGATGGGATTAATCCCGGTCCATGCGAAGTGTTAAATAGAGAAGTAGCGTCAGAACTCCGAATGCGAAAAGGCCAAAGAAGACTGGCGA
>JBILDT010000026.1:0-10229 GCA_044352485.1 Candidatus Nanopelagicaceae bacterium | reverse complement strand
GTGTGAAGCGAATTCCGCCATCGCGACCTCGTGCACGTACTCGGGGGGTATTGCGATGATGATGAGGCTCGGTTTCTCCGCAACTTCCTTGCATTCAAGCAAATCGGAGGCAAGTTGAAGATTCCTAGCGCTTGTATCGTCCAAAATAAGCGCAAACCCTTCTTCCTTGAGGCGCAAGGCGAGGGAGGTTCCAATCAAGCCACAACCAATAATCTTTATCGGTCCTACTAGGCTCACTTTTGATCGTTTCTTGGTTCTTTAAGCTCTTTAGCCAGATCTGGGCGCAAAATGGCCGCCCCGTGAAGGTAAATATGGGAAATTTCTTTCCTCGAGAGCGGCGAATTAGCGTGAATCATCAGCCTAATCGTTCTTGGAAGTGCTCCCTTAATGTCGAGCTCCTGGGCGCAAATTAGGGGTAGATCAAGCAAGCCAAACTCCCTGATTCCCGCAGCCGGGAAATCGCTTTGAATATCTGGAGTCGCGGTAAAAAGAATGGAAATCAAATCGTCGGATGATAAGGAATTTGAGGACAGGATTTCTGTGAGGAGTTCTACGACCGCACTCTTCATTTCCTCCTTAGTGTCGGCGGACAGTTGAGTGGCCCCTCGAAAAGCTCTCACGGAATTCATTCCCAGATTCTACCCTGAGCCCTCTTTACGTGAAGGGAGATTAAAGGAATTAAACTGTATAACATTTTATCGACAAAACCATTCTTGAAAAAAGCGACAAAGCAAGAGCCTTGAATGGCATTACCCCTGAAAATCGACAAATTGATAAAATAAAGAAATGCAAGCCGAGTATTGATGATAAATCTACATAAAATGAAAACCTAAATAGCGTTATATTTATAAAGCGGTTCTTATGATTTCGATTTATAAATTAAGCTTTAAAACCTTATATAGATTATCTAGCTCCACTGAGTTCAGGGCTCGCCAACGGCCCTCTTTTGTTTCTCCGATTGAGATCGGACCGAAGTCAGTTCGAATTAAGCGAATGACCTCTATCTCCAAGAATTCAAACATCCGACGGATGATATGAAACCTGCCTTCATGAATCGACACTTCGACCCAATGATGCTTTGGGTTGACCTCTCGAACCACTTTAACTTCCAGAGCTCGGGCCATGCCATCCTCCAGCACAACTCCCTTCAGCAGCTGATCGATGTGCTCCTTTACGAATTGCCCCTCGATCTCTAAAAGATATTTTTTATTCATGCCATAACTTGGATGTGTAGCTCTGTGGGTGAAAGTACCGTCATTAGTAAGAAGAATTAACCCTTCACTCTCCTTATCCAGGCGGCCGACATGGAATAACCGATCATTCCTTTCCTCAAAGAAGTCCCCTAGATTTGGACGTCCCTCTGGGTCGGACATGGTGGAAATTACGCCCCGAGGTTTATAAAATGCGAGGTAAGTCTTAACCTTATTGAGCTTGATTGCTTCACCATCTACCTCAACTTTAGAGATTTCCGGGTCAAACTTGCTACCCAGTTCAAAGATCTGATTGCCGTCGACGCTTACTCGACCATCAAGAATTAACTGTTCGCTAGCCCGCCTGCTAGCTATGCCGGCATCAGCAAGGATTTTTTGTAGACGTATAAGGCTCATTTTGACTCTCTCTTCAACAGCTTCAACAGCGTGGAAATTTTGATCTCCGCAAAGGCTACGGCAAATCTCAGCTCGGCCCTAATCGGCCGTAATCGGCCGTAATCGGCCCTAATCGGCCCTAATCAGTGAGCGTAGAGAGAACCTCGTCTAGGGCATCAACATCTGGAAGGAATGGTGCCAGTGCTGGCAAGTCTGAAACGTGGTTGAGACCGAGCTTTTCCAAGAAGAAACTCGTAGTGCTGTAAAGAATTGCGCCGGTTTCGTGTTCGATTCCGCTCTCCTCTACCAAACCCCTTGTCACCAGGGTTTTCATGACAGCTTCGACATTAACGCCTCGAATAGCGGAGACCCGGGCTCGGGAAACTGGTTGGCGATAGGCGATTACAGCTAGGGTCTCTAGAGCGGCTTGGGTCAGGCGTGATTGCTGGCCATCCAATACGAACTTCTCAACAATCGGTGAAAGATCAGGGTGGCTATAGAAGCGCCATCCCCCTGATATCTGCCGTAGCTCGAATCCTCGCCCAGATTGTTCGTACTCTCCAGCTAATTCTTGCAGCGCAGCCAAGACCGACTCAGTAGGGGTTTCGGTTATCTGGGCCAGAATCACCTCAGAAACAGGCTCATCTACGACCATTAAAATGGCTTCGAGCGACCTATTAAGTTCATGATTAGACATTTGTATCTCCATTTGTATTATCTTCTGATTGAACTATGGGAGCATCGAACTCATAGCTGACCTCGATCGTGCCCTCAGCGCTTCCAGTCCAGGTAATCGCGAGCTCACCGAGAGCTATTACCTGCTCGAATCGAACCACTCCCTCACGATAGAGCTCCAATAGGGCTAGAAATCTCGCAACTACGACCAAGAGCGAACTTGCATCACTTATGAGATGGCGGAAAGTGCTTTTCCCTGTTCTACGTAACTCATTTACGATAATTATTGCTTCATCAGCCACGCTGACCAAAGGGCTGTGGATGTGGGCGATTCCAACAGTCGGGGTAACTTTCGGTGATAGGACTCTCTGGGCGATAGCAGCGAATCGCTCAGCTCCGACCCCAATCAGAACCTCTGGAAGTAAGGTCGAGAATTGAGCCTCCAGGGCTACCACACGGGCAAAACTCCGCTCTTCGCGGGCAAGGCGTTCGCTGAAAATTGAAGCTATGGACTTGAAAGCGCGATACTGCAAGAGACGGGCGAACAGAAGATCCCGAGCTTCTAATAAGGCCAAATCTCCTTCATCCTCAATCTCGCCTGAAGGAAGGAGTCTGGCGGCCTTCAAATCCAGAAGAGTCGCGGCCACAACCAGGAATTCGGTCGTTTTCTCGAGATCCCAGCCATCTTCCGAGCCCTCAAGGGCGCGAATGTAGGAAATGAAATCATCTGTAACGACGCTCAACGCTACCTCTGTCACATCCATCTTGTGACGCGAAATCAACTGAAGAAGTAGATCGAAAGGTCCTTCAAAATTCGATAAGTGAACGGAGAATGCCGCAGGTGTATCTGGATTCGAGCCCGAAACTTGCTCTTGAACCTCTCCAGTTGCGCCTTCAGTCATTGCGCAAAGGTAATGCACTTACGCTTGCGCGCCCAATCGCACCGCCGTAGAGTCCGACCATGGCAAAAAGCAATTCGAAGGTTTCTCGCTTAGGAACTAAATCGACAATTCGCGAGGAGGAGCTCTCAGCGACCTCTAGCGTCCTAGGTAAGAAACTCATTGATTTTCCGAAGATTAAGACACCGCCAGCACCAGGACCAGCCCGAGTTATATCTGTAGTGAATCAAAAAGGTGGCGTAGGTAAGACCACCACAACTATAAATCTCGGAGCTGCTTTAGCTGAACTAGGTCGTCGAGTTTTATTGATTGATTTTGACTCACAGGCAAGTATGACCACTGGACTTGGTATTAAGCCACAACAACTTAAAGAGCAGTATGGGTCAATCTGGTATTTACTCAATGATTCTCAAGCAAACATATCGGAATACATTTTAAAATCGAATGTTCCAGGTCTTGATTTTATTCGTGGGCACAAAGATTTAGCCGCGGCGGATGCTGCCTTCGTCTCTGAGATTGCAAAAGAGCATAAATTGCGTAAATTACTCGAGCCAATAATTGATCAATATGATGACATCCTTATCGATTGCTCACCTTCATTAGGCACACTCACTATTAATGCTTTAACTGCATCTAACGGCGTTCTGATTCCCATGGAGTGTGAATACTTTGCGGTTCTCGGGCTAGGTTTGGTTCGGGAGACAATCGACAAAGTTAGAACCAATACAAATCCTCATCTTGAGATAGATGGAATCTTGGCAACGATGTTCGAGCGCAAAACAGCCCACTCTAGAGAAGTTCTTGAGTTAATCCACAAAGAGTTTCCAAAAGATTTACTCGATACAATCATTTCAAGAACTGTTAGATTCTCCGAATCCACAGTCAAGGGTGAACCAATCACAACATATGCCAGCAGCTCTACCGGCGCAGTTTCTTATCGCAGACTTGCACGTGAACTAATTCATCGAGGAGGAGCAAAATGAGTCGCAGAGTAAGCCTTCCAGGCGCTGACGAACTATTTAGACAGACAACCACACTGAGTGCAGTTCCCTCTCAAACTCCAACTCCAATTGAAGATGTTCCTACGGCGCCAATCACAAGCAAGAAGTCGGTGCGAACAACACCTCGCCGTAGAGTTAACTCATTTGATAAATCTCCAAGTGGAAGAGAGAGACACGATGAGAAAATTACTGTCTACCTATCACCTGAAGAACTTTACGATCTAGAACAAGCGCGTCTAGCTCTGCGTGGCGATTTAGGTCTCGCTGTAGATCGCGGGCGAATTGTTCGTGAATCTCTGGCAATAATTATTGCTGACCTTGAAACCAAGGGCGATCAGAGCATTATTGCTAGACGATTACGGGGTAAGTAACTCTACTTCTGCTTAGCTCGCGGATGTGAGCTTGCATAACTTTCACGCAATTTATCTATAGTTACCAGCGTATAAATTTGAGTTGTTGTGACTGATGCGTGGCCAAGTAGCTCTTGAACGACTCGGATGTCTGCTCCGCCATCTAACAAATGTGTTGCGAATGAGTGCCTGATTGCATGGGGCGTCACATGGCTTTCAATCTTCGCTCTTTCTGCACAAGCAGCAATAATCTCCCAAGCGCTTTGTCTACTTAATGTTCCACCTCTTGAGTTCAGAAAGACATGGTCATTCTTCCTACCCTTGAGAAGCTCCGGTCTCGAAGAAGTTAAATATCTTTCTAGGCTGGCTCTAGCAAAATTTCCAATGGGAACTACTCGTTCACTCCCCCCTTTGCCAAGAAGCTTGATGGTGAAATTCTCTGACATCTGGGCAACGCTTCGAAGTTCTAGATTAACAATCTCACTTATCCGAGCACCGGTTGCATAAAGAATTTCGAGTAGCGCGTTATTTCGTAGCGCAAGTGCGTCATCTCCAAATTTAGAGGCTTCTAAAAGAGTCAGAATCTGATCCAATTTAAGAGCTTTGGGCAGCCGTTTTGGAATCTTAGGTGGTGCATAACTGTAGAGAGGATTGGGTTCACGGCTATTCATAGATAAAAATTTAAATAGATTCCGAATAGTCACTATTGCTCTTGAGTTAGAGCTTTCACTGTTACGACCACCGATACCAGAGCCTCGAAGCGAGGCCAAAAAGCCATCGATGACAGAATGATCGACAGATTTGAGATCAATTGCATTTTCTCTCAAATACAGCGAGAACTTCTCTAAATCACGCTTATAGGAAGCAATAGTATTCTTCGACAAACCTCTTTCAATTGCCGCATAACTTAAATACTCACTTACAGCCCTTGCGGTGCTAGAACTATTTACCATTTTTTTCTATCGCAGCAGCAATCAAACCTTTAAAGAGTGGATGCGCCGAAGTTGGGCGAGAGAGAAATTCTGGGTGGGCTTGAGTTCCAATGTAATAAGGATGAACCTCGCGTGGCAATTCAACAAACTCGACTAAATTGCCATCAGGAGATAAGCCAGAAAACGCTAAACCTGTGGCAGATATCTGATCACGGTATTTATTATTGACTTCATATCTGTGACGATGACGCTCTTGAATCTCATTTTCTCCGTAAATTTCTGCGACTAGTGAACCTGCTGCTAGAACCGCTGGGTATAAACCAAGGCGCATAGTTCCGCCCATATCGCCGTTACCTGCGACGATATCCTCTTGATTTTGCATTGTGGAGATAACGGGATTTTTAGTCTCCGGGTCAAACTCTGCAGAATTTGCCTGACTTATCTTGCCCAAATTTCTCGCGGCCTCAATAACCATGCATTGCAACCCTAAACACAAACCAAGGGTAGGAATTTTCTTCTCTCTCGCAAATTTTAAGGCCCCCAATTTTCCTTCGATTCCCCGAACTCCAAAGCCACCTGGAACACAGATCGCATCGACATCTTTTAGTGCTGCAAGTGCGCCCTCCGCGGTTTCACAATCATCACTAGCGACCCACTTGATATTTACTTTCGCATTATTGGCGAAACCCCCTGCGCGGAGCGCTTCAGTAACCGAAAGATAGGCATCGGGAAGATCAACATATTTACCAACAAGTGCAACTGATACCTGATGAGCTGGGTTGTGAACTCGCTCAAGTAGTTCATCCCATTCGCCCCAAACCAAATCCCGTGCAGGTAATCCAAGTCGTCTAATCACATACGCATCAAGACCTTCGTTAAACAAGACCTTCGGAATATCATAAATTGATGGCGCATCAACCGCGGCAACTACAGCTTCAAGGTCAACATCGCACATCGACGAAATCTTTCGCTTGACCGAATCAGGAATCGGACGATCAGACCTGATGACAATAGCGTCGGGTGCAATACCTATGGAGCGCAGAGCGGCAACGCTATGTTGAGTTGGCTTTGTCTTCAGCTCTCCTGATGGACCGATGTAAGGAACAAGAGAAACGTGGAGATAAAAAACATTATCTCTGCCAACATCCTGTCTTATCTGACGCGCTGCTTCGAGGAACGGTTGGGACTCGATATCTCCAACGGTTCCACCTACTTCTGTGATCACTAAATCAATATCTGGGCCAGCCATAGCTTTGATTCGTTCTTTGATTTCATTGGTGATGTGAGGAATAACTTGCACGGTGTCTCCTAGATATTCACCACGCCGTTCTTTCCCGATGACGTTTGAATAAACCTGACCCGTGGTTACATTCGCTGAGCCATGAAGATTTACATTTAAGAATCTCTCATAATGGCCAATATCTAGGTCGGTCTCTGCTCCATCATCTGTCACAAAAACTTCACCATGTTGAAAAGGGTTCATCGTGCCGGGATCGACATTCAAATATGGATCGAGTTTCTGCATTGTTACGCGAAGACCCCGGGATGTTAACAATCGTCCAAGGCTTGAAGCGGTCAAACCTTTACCTAAACTTGAAGCCACTCCGCCGGTAACGAAAAGATGCTTGGTCACATGCTGGGCGGTCATGGAACACTAACCTATCATTTCCGCCGATGCTTTAGCGACCATATCCAACAATTCTCCCGCGTGTTCTTGTGCCGAAATCGACTCATCTTGGCCCGATAGCAATCGCGCAATCTCTTTGCGCCTTTCGCTTCCGGTGACTTCAATAATATTGCTCTGAGTAACTGATCCACTCTCGCTCTTTGTAACAACCAAATGATTATCTGCCCACGTCGCTACCTGCGCAAGGTGGGTTACAACTATTACTTGTGAATTTTTCGCAAGCAGAGCTAATCGCTTCCCCACTTCAACTGCCGCTTTTCCACCAACTCCGGCATCGACCTCGTCAAAAATATATGTTCCAACCGGTGAGTTCTTTGCAAGAACGACCTCGACCGCCAACATAACTCTAGAAAGTTCTCCGCCGCTCGCCCCCTTTGCCAATGGAAGTGGTTTTCCATCACTGTGGCTAGTGAATAAAAAACTCACTTCATCTAAGCCAGATGCCGAATAATTCTTGGACTCTGTTTCGTCACTTTGCAGAACCGAGACGATTAGTTTTGCATTAGCCATTGCCAGCAGCGCAAGTTCTTTGGTGATTGCCTCTGATAATTTGCCCGCAAAAGTAGTTCTGGATGCTGAAAGCTTTTTTGCTGAACTCCGTAATTCTTTGAACTTTTCCTTGCTCTGACTCTTTAGCTCTTCAAGCCTCAAATCACCGCCTTGCAAATCGGCCAGGCGAGAGCTTGCCTCATCAGCCTCAGCTAGAAGGTTCTCATAAGCAATTTCTCGATCGCTTCCCGTCCCATACTTCTTAACTAAACCTAGCAATTCACTCTTTCTAAGCTGGAGAAAATCAAATCTAGCTGGGTCAGCCTCCAGACCTGACAGGTATCTTTCGATTTTTCCAGTTACTTCAACCAGACCATAAATGCTTTCGGATTGATCTTCGATTAACGAATCTAAAGCCGAGTCTTTGCCCTTCAGATTTTCAAGTATCTTCTTAGATAACCCGAGCGCTGAAAGCGCTGAATTCTCTTCACTATTAATCGTGGCCAAAGCTTGAATGATTCCAGAATTAAGCTCTTCGACTGCACCAAGTTTATTAATCTCATTCTCAAGTTCTGCGATCTCCCCCGGCTGTGGCTTAACTCTTTCAAAGTCTTTAACAATCGCTTCTAACTTTGCAATCTCAAGATCTCGAACCGAGAGCTGTCGCTCCAACTCAGCGACTCGCTTTCGAAGGTTTAAGTGCTCTTCAAAATCCGTCGAATAGTCAGAAACCAAACTTTCGTGACCAGCGAAAGAATCCAATAACTCTAATTGCACTGAACCTTTACTCAATCTCGCCGAACTAGCCTGGGCGTGAATCTCTACCAACTCCTGGGCCATTTCACTCACCTGGGTTGCGCTACTCACAGCACCGCCTAGCGATATTTTCGATTTCCCTTGATTGGTTACCGATCGATTTATTATCACTTCGTTCTCTTCAACGATGCCGCCCGCATCTTCAACAATCAGGCTTAAAGCCTCACCGATTTCAAACTTACCGCTCACGATTAAACGTTCTTGGCCGCTCCTGACAAAATCTGAATCTGACTTTCCACCGAGAATTAGATTCAAAGCCGTTAGCACCATAGTTTTACCGGCTCCGGTTTCACCGGTTAAAACCGTCAAGCCCGATTTAAATTCAATCTCCGCCGTATCTATAACCCCAAGATTGCGGATGGTTAATTCGCGGAGAGAGCTTTTGGAAGGTTTCTTCTGAATCAAGAAGATTCTCCGCGCCAACCTTCAATCGGCAACTTAAATTTCGCTACTAATCGATCAGTGAATTTTCCACCGTTGATGTATGCCAATTGAATTTGCTGACTGTCTTTAGTCAGAACTATTCGATCACCAGCGATTAGCTCTGTTTGGCGAAGTCCGTCAGAGGAAATTTGAGCGCTCTGAGAAGAGACATCAATAACGACTTCACAATCCGGTGATACCACCATCGGTCTTGAGAAGAGCGCATGCGCAGCAAGCGGAAGAAGCACTAAGGCGCTAACTTCTGGCCAAACTACCGGCCCACCTGCTGAGAACGCGTAGGCAGTCGACCCAGTTGGAGTCGCACAAATAACGCCATCGCATCCCCATTTGGATAAGGGTCGACCATCAATTTGCACGAAGAGTTCTAGCATCTGAGTTGAACTTCGCTCGATAGCAACTTCGTTAAGTGCCCAGCCTTTAGAAAAACCTACCCCACTTCGAATAATTTCATACTTTAAAACTAGACGCGGTTCTCTGTGAATATCGCCATTCTGCACCGCCTGAACAATTTCATTTACCGAAGGTTGCGCTATTTCTGCAAGGAAGCCCACGTTTCCAAGATTTACGCCGATAATTGGAATGTCATATCCGCGCACAATCTCAGCAGCCCGAAGTATCGTGCCATCTCCACCTAGAACTATCGCGGCAGACATCCCATCAATACTTCCAATGGAAGTTGAGCCAGGAATTAGCTCCGGAAAGTTTGAAAACACTTCAAATTTCTCAGCTAGGAACTTCTCGGCTAACAAATTCCCAAATTTCGCAGCCGCTGGCCGGGTTGGGTGAACGACTAATAAAATTTTGTTCATTGAGGTCCGCTCGCAATCGCAGCATCTAAAGTAGTTTCTGAAAGTTCAGTGGCTCCACGCTTTAACCAGAGAAAATACTCAACGTTTCCAGATGGTCCAGGGAGTGAACTTGCAACAACACCCTCGCAACCAAGGCCCATGTCATATGCACAATCCGCTACTTCCATAACAGCACTTTTTCGCAATCCACTATCCCTCACAACACCACCCGCACCCAACTTCTCTCTACCTACCTCAAATTGTGGCTTAACCATAACCAGAAAATCTGCACTGGTCTTTGAAACCGTAACAAGTGCTGGAAGAACCAACGTTAAAGAGATAAAAGATAGATCAGCGACCACGAGATCTACGCTCTCTCCAACCTGTTCAATCGTCAAATGTCGCACATTTGTTCTATCCAAAATAGTAACCCTCGGGTCATTTCGCAGTTCCCACGCGAGTTGGCCATAGCCAACATCAACTGCCACCACATTCTTAACATCGCGTTTAAGCAGAACATCTGTGAAACCACCGGTTGATGCACCTGCATCAAGCGCACGCC
>JBILDT010000149.1:0-2923 GCA_044352485.1 Candidatus Nanopelagicaceae bacterium | reverse complement strand
GTTCTGGCAATTCGATTTCGGTTAGCGGCTCCACCTTTCCATCAGGACTTCCCAGTAGATCTAAGTAATAAGCATTTGCTTCAACACCTTGAAGTTTGGTTATGGATTCGGGTTTCTCGTTAGAAGCTCTTGTAACAAAGAACGATCCTTGCAACTGCCGGCTTAAATTCTCAGATCTAATTCGAGCAATTATCTCTAAGTTCTCAATCGAAATGGGCTCCACTACGGGAGGGGTAGCCGCATTCGGACCAGCTGCAACCCAGCCCCGATCAACCCAGAAATTTTCACCATTGGAAGCAGTGAACAAGGTCAGAACTTCAAATCCAAACTTTCCTTCGTAGTATCGATTGCGAACAAGCTCTTGCTTATCTTGAGAGAAACTGCCCTCCAAGGTTATTTTGCGCCACTGGTTATTGACGGGATCCAAATTCTCAATGTCAGGCATAGTAAGACTAGGTAAATCTAAATTTGCTGAAATGATTCTGTTTGTTTCTGATTGACTTGCGCCTCTACTAAATTGCCATTGGGCAGCGAATAAACATACTGCTACTAGAACCAATGCGATGAAACTCTGAAGAAGTGAGACTGGATTAAAAAAGCGCTTCACCAGTTAGTTGCTTCCGATTTCCTTTGGCCCCTTGTTGAGCACTGTCGCCTGACCTCGAATGCTTTCTCGTCCGGCATTCGCGACGACGACTGCTATGTATGGAAGCACCACAGCGCCAAATAGCGCAATCCAACGATATGGACTAGGTAAAACAACAGCGAGAATAAAACAAGCTGTTCTTATCATCATTGAAATAAAGTATTTTCGTGCCCTAGAGGATTGATCTATCGATAGTGGCTGGCCAACATTGGAGATTGAAGCCGACACTGATTTCGCAGGACCCTCTGGATTCGTCGCCATGGGATAACTGTATGCCGATGAGCATAAAATTTCGCATTGGCGTCAGTGTGGACATTTGGCTACGCAGTAGTAACAGGTAAGTTTCTCCCATGACATCTGATTCGAAAGTTGCCTTGATTACGGGCGGAAACCGGGGAATCGGTCTTGCAATAGCGAAAAAATTTAAGTCAGATGGCTATCAGGTTGTTATTACGCATCGCTCAGGTTCTGCGCCGGATGGCTTTGATTCCGTAATTATGGATGTCGCAGATTCCGAGAGCGTTAATTCAGCCGTATCAAGCATCGAAGCAAAATTTGGGAAGATAGATGTGTTAGTTGCTAATGCTGGAATAACCAAAGATGGCTTAGTTATGCGAATGAGTGATGAAGATTTTGAATCAGTAATAAATACGAATTTGAATGGTGCTTTCAGAGTTGCCCGCGCCTGTACTCGGGGAATGATGAAGCAGAAGTCTGGGCGGATGATATTTATTGGATCTGTTGTTGGGATGCTCGGTTCGGCAGGTCAAGTGAACTACGCAGCAACGAAGAGTGGACTGATTGGAATGGCGCGAAGTTTTGCGCGCGAACTTGGTAGCCGTGGAATTACGGCGAATGTCGTGGCCCCAGGATTCGTAGAAACTGAGATGACTGCCGTTCTCGACGAGAAGCGAAAATCCGAAATTAGCGCAGCGGTTCCGCTTGGAAGATTTAGTTCGGCAGATGAGATTGCTGGAGTGGTAGCTTTCTTGGCATCACCAGAAGCGGGTTATATAACTGGAGCGGTTATTCCAGTTGACGGTGGATTGGGAATGGGGCACTAATGGGAATTTTGGCTGGCAAGAATGTGTTAGTTACCGGAGTCCTTACTGAATCCTCAATCGCTTTTCACATTGCCCGAATCGCCCAAGAAGAGGGTGCGAGCGTTGTGCTTACATCCTTTGGCAGAGCTCTAAGTATCACAAATCGAATCGCAACCAGGCTGCCAAAGCCGGCTCCAGTTTTGGAATTAGATGTCACCAACGTCGAGCACTTAGATAGATTGGCATCGTTAGTAAAAGAGCACCTCCCACATTTAGATGGAGTTGTTCACTCAATAGGTTTCGCACCAGAAGCAGCGTTGGGTGGTAATTTCCTAAACACAACTTGGGAAGATGTCGCGACCGCGGTTCATGTTTCGACTTTCTCTTACAAATCTCTTGCAATGGCATGTAAGCCGCTATTCAACAGCGAAAAAGGTGCGGCAATAGTTGGTCTGACTTTCGATGCAACTGTCGCCTGGCCAAAATATGACTGGATGGGCGTTGCGAAGGCAGGGCTCGAATCTGCAAATAGATATTTAGCACGTGATTTAGGAGCAGAAAATATTCGCTGTAATCTCATTGCAGCAGGTCCGATTAAAACTATGGCAGCTAAATCAATTCCAGGATTTCAAGAATTCGAAGATGTTTGGAATGAACGGGCGCCATTATTCTGGGATGTGGCTGACCCAGTCCCAGCAGCCCAAGGCGCAGTTGCCCTGCTTTCACCATTTTTCCCAAAAACTACCGGAGAAATCATCCACGTAGACGGGGGAGTTCACGCGATCGGCAGCTGATTTCTGGATACCGAGATCCTGAGGTAACCTTGCGCAATCAAGTGGAGCTAGTCGCTCCCACCTTTATTGCTTCGGCGAATCGGTCATTACAGGTTTTTTAACCTGCATTTGCGACTGTCTCCACCTGCTTCAAAAACTGAAGCGATTAACCAGGGGGGAGAAGTTATCAGCACTGAGCCAAGAATCAACGATCGAATTCGCGTTCCGCAAGTTCGTCTGATTGGTTTTTCCGGTGAACAAGTAGGCGTTGTCGATATCGATACTGCATTAAAGATGGCAGATGAAGTCGGTTTAGATCTCGTCGAGATTGCACCAGAAGCCCAACCTCCAGTTTGTAAAGTGATGGATTTCGGTAAATACAAATACGAAATCGCACAAAAAGCTCGTGAGGCCAGACAGAACCAGACACATATTGTTGTTAAGGAAATGCGACTTCGACC
>JBILDT010000148.1:0-2934 GCA_044352485.1 Candidatus Nanopelagicaceae bacterium | reverse complement strand
CCCAGAACCTATACGCCCCACGGAGGCTATAAATGGTAAATCTAACAGACGGCCAATGGAGCACGCTTTATAACACGTTCTCCTTTGGCTTGATTTCGATGCTTGCTTGCACCGTTTACACATTGGTGTCACAAGCTCGTGTTCTACCTAAGTACCGCAATGCACTTGTTCTATCTTCAATGGTTACATTCATCGCCGCGTATCACTACTGGCGCATATTTAACTCATTCAACGAGTCATCAGTTGATGGTGGAGTAACAATTGGAAACGCTAAAGGTGCATTTAATGAGGGATACCGTTATGTTGACTGGATCCTGACAGTACCTCTTCTACTTGTAGAAGTTATTGCCGTTCTTGCACTAGCTAAGGCTGCAGCAAAGTCACTTATTGCTCGCCTAGTTCCTGCATCAGCAGCGATGATCGCCCTTGGTTACCCAGGTGAAATCGCAACTGATACAAACTCCAAAGTAATTTGGGGCGTTCTATCAACAATTCCATTCATCTACATCCTTTACGTATTATTCGTAGAGCTAGGTAAGTCACTTGATCGCCAACCAGAAGGTGTAGCAGCAACCGTTGGTCGCCTACGTCTTCTATTGATTGCGACATGGGGCGTTTACCCAATTGCGTACTTACTACCAATTCTTACTGACACTGGAGCAACAGACCCAGGTGCATTCGTTAACCGACAAATTGGTTACACGATCGCCGACGTCCTTGCCAAGTGCGTATTCGGATTAACAATCTACAAGATTGCTCGTCTGAAGTCAGCAGCAGAAGGTATGAAGGAAGATCACTAATCTGATCTAAAGAATCAAGAAATTTGGGGGCGCCAGAGATGGTGCCCCCATTTTTTTGTTGTGAAAGGGATACCCTTAACCATGACAAATTACCGGTGGGGTGGATATTTACTAGTTGCTATTGGTTTATTGAATCTGCGTTACCAAACTGGGGAGCCAGATGTTGTAAGAAATAGCTTCATAATTCTTACACCTGGTGCGCTAATTTTGATTCTAAGCTTTATTCCAAAAACTGCCGCAGCGCTTAATACAAAGACAGCACAGAAGATTTCAATAGTTATTGGCCTTGCCGCGATTCTCTTTGCTGCAATTAATTAATTTTTAGGTTGAACACCTTTACGGCCCCAGTAAACCCAGAGGCTCATAGTAGATAGAACTAAGGCAAAGCCAAAGAGCAGATCTTCGATCGGTGCACCAGCAACTCGTGTTCCAATAATTCCATCTGGGTTATAGGTAACGATTTCCCTTGATGTTAGCCACCAATTAGTTATTAATTGAAACGGAACAATGATTGCATATGAAGTCCAGAACACTCGTCTTGTAAGTAGCACAGTCTTCACTCCGTAAAGGTCGAAGAAAACTGCGAATATCACGCCAACAATTGCAATATCGCTATAGATCATTTCTGCTCATCTCCAACTAACCAATGCTTCTTAACGCTGCGCACACCTTCTATCGTCATGATTGCTGCCATTGGAACGATGATAAAGAAGAGATACTCTTCAAGTGGAATTCCAAATGGTCCATAAATTCCAAGAATTTGATCTGGATCAAAATCCCAGTGTCCATTTGCAACCGCGTATGCATCCCAGATAAGAAAGAGAATCGCTATCGGGATAATGCTCATCAGCGCCCGCTTAATTCGCTTCAAAACTCTTATCTTCAGAACTATTTCAAGCCAGAACGAACCAACGACGGTGAAAGTAAGCATTGCTACATACCCAAATTTCAACACAGTAATTCTCCCAATACTGCTTAAGGTGGTTCATATACTAGTCCCGTGAATGGTGCTAAATCAGTTTTTAATTCAGTTCGCAGCTTCTCCACTCTTGCTGCAATTAGTGCCATCATTATTTCTGGGCTATTTATTCTCTTTAATTTTGGAGAGAGTTTAGGTTGGCAGGTTGGGTTAGCTGTTCTGGCACTAGCAATCGGAATTCCGCACGGAGCGGTAGATCATCTTGTCGCATTACCAGCAACTTCTAAGCCGAAATTAGCGCTCCTAATCTTCATCTATGTCGCGATTGCCGTTCTTGCAGTTCTGGCTATCTTGCACTGGAACAAGCTTGGCTTCCAATTGGTCTTAGTGATGAGCGCCTTTCATTTTGGTTTTGGAGATGCAGCATTTATTGCTGAACAGGATCGACTAACTGGTCGCCGCCGAATGAAATCAAAAACCCAGAACGCGTTTGCGATTACATCTGGAGCAATACCAGTGTTAATCCCGCTACTAAAAGATTCAACTACGAGTGCGCTACGAGAGATTAATCCGCTCCTAATTGATTGGGCATCAAATATCGCCCCCCAACTTAAATTCCTAATTGCATTCTTCTTTGTTACGACTTTAGTTCTACTAATTAATGAAAAAAGGTTTAGGGAAGTTCTTGATTTAATAGTTCTAGCAGCGCTAGCTCTAGTTGCACCACCTTTAGTAGCTTTCGCAATTTATTTCGGTTGCTGGCACGCGATGCGACATACTGCAAGATTGACTCTGATATTGCCTAAGGCAAAGAGTGCTGCCGAAAGAAATAATCCGGTTGGTTCATTCATGTCCGCAGTTAAACCTGGTCTACCGGCACTCTTTGGAACCATAGCCGTGGCACTAGTCATTGCAGTCATTGATACCAGCAATATTGATGCAAGCTATTTGTGGTACTTACTCGTTGTTGTTTGGGCGCTTACAGTCCCGCACATGTTGGTGACTTCAAAGATAGATCGAAGCGCCTTAAACTAATTACTTACGGGCCTCGATAGTGGCCGGATGGATTACAAACAGCGGTAATTCACGCTTTTTCTGCTCTTTGCGTGCGGCCAAGATTGCTTCCATTCGATTATCGCAGTGGAATTTTAAGACCGAATAAGCTGCCTCGCCCATAAGTGCAATCAGTTCAACTTTGTTTGAGACATAAACTGG
>JBILDT010000147.1:0-2941 GCA_044352485.1 Candidatus Nanopelagicaceae bacterium | reverse complement strand
TAAGACTCAGTTAGTGCTTGATCATCGGGCTCTGGGAATAGCTGCGGCAGTAACTCTATTGATTGCTAAGGCGCCATTTCCAGTTGTCGTTGTAGGCGCTGCAATTACTTCAGCACTTGCCTACCGATATATTTAAAGAATTTTTAGTGATTCAAGCTTTGCTTTTAAATCGTTATCTGAAGGTTCAGTCAGATGTGTTCCATCGCTAAAAACAATTACCGGAATTGATTGCATACCGCCATTAATTTCAACGACTTTATCGGCTGCGCTCTTGTCGGCTTCAACATCTACATACGTATATTCCACATTATTTGAATCTAAGAAACGCTTTGATCTGCGGCAATCCCCGCACCAATCAGCACCATACATTAAAACGTTTGACACAACGGCTCCTTAATTCAAATCCATATAGTGCTCTAAGCCAAAAGTTAGGCCAGGGTTTTTGCCAACTTCTCTAATTGCCAAAAGAACACCAGGCATAAATCCGGTGCGATCTATTGAATCATGTCGGATTGAAAGAGTTTCGCCAGTATCCCCCAAGATCACTTCTTGATGGGCTACTAATCCGCGCAACCGAACCGAATGAATATGAACATCACCTATTTTGGCGCCACGGGCACCATTAAGTTCTGATGTTGTTGCATCTGGCATTGCAGCTTTCTTTACGCTCTTGCGGGCATCGTTAATCAATTCTGCAGTTCTGGCTGCGGTTCCTGATGGCGCATCTGCCTTTGCTGGGTGGTGCAGTTCGACAATTTCAACAGATTCAAAATACTTGGATGCTTGGGCTGCGAATTGCATCATTAAGACTGCGCCAAGTCCGAAATTTGGAGCAATAAGTGCACCAACCTTTGGATTAGCTGCAAGCCATGATTTAACTTTTTCTAACTTCGCACTATCAAAACCAGTGGTTCCTACAACGACGCTAATCCCATTATTGATAGCAAATTCGAGATTGCCCATTACAGAATCTGGATGCGTAAAATCAACAACTACTTGAGCGCCACTTGAAACCAATTTATCTAATGAGTCACCTAGATCTAATTGGGCAACTATCTCTAAATCTGATGTTCCAGAAATAGCCTTTACGCTCTCGGCTCCCATGCGACCTTTAGCGCCAAGAACTGCGACTTTGATACTCATGAAATCACCTTCTCAAATTTAGCTTTGCTTCTAAATGGACCCACTAGTGCAAGGGTAGCGGGAGCACTGAACAAGTCGCGTGCTAATTGATGAACTTGTTCTGGCGTCACACTTCGAACCTTGGCCAAGATGTCATCGAAGCTCATAATCTCGCCGTATACGAGTTCGCTCTTACCGATTCGGCTCATTCTTGAACCAGTATCTTCCTGCCCCAGAATCAGACCACCGGTTACAGCACCCTTTGCTCGTGAAATCTCTTCTGCAGTTAATCCATGTTGCGCGACTGATTCACTTATCTCGCGCATCAACTTAATTACTTCTTCCGCCTTCTCAGTTCTGCAACCTGCGTAAAAAGCAAGAGTTCCGGTGCCGGCAAATTGTTGTGGGTAGGCATAAGTTGTATATGCGAGTCCGCGCTTTTCGCGAATCTCTTGGAATAGGCGTGACGCCATTCCGCCACCGATTGCTGAAGATAAAACACTTAGTGCGAAACGACGGTCATCATTTCTTGCTAGCCCTGGAAAGCCATAAAGAATATGTGCCTGTTCGGTCTTGCGATCAATTAGCCCAACCTTGCCTAAACCTGGAGTTTTTATTGGTGTGGATTCTCTAACTTCGTGCTTGTTATTTGGCACATCAAGGAAGCCATCTTTAGAAAGTGCTTCCTCAACTAACTTCACAACTTTCTTATGTTTTACATTTCCGGCAACTGAAACTACAAGATTCTCTGGCTGATAATGCTTTTTGTAATAATTAAAAATTGAATTACGTGGCATCTTATTAATCGAATCAACCGTGCCAAGTATTGATCGCCCTACCGGTGAATCTCCATAATAGGTATCTAGATAAAGCTCGTGAATGTAATCAGAGGGATCATCGTCACGAACTGCAATTTCGCTCAAAACAACTTTACGTTCCGAATCGACATCTTCGCTAGTAAATGTCGAGGAAGTGATTAAGTCTGAAACTACATCGACTGCTAGCGGTAAATCGTTATCGATTACGCGGGCGTAAAAGCAGGTGTATTCCTGACCGGTGAATGCATTCATCTCGCCGCCGACCGCTTCAATTGAAGATGAAATCTCGAGTGCGGTTCGGGTCTTGGTTCCTTTAAAGAGTAAATGTTCTAAAAAGTGGGAAGCTCCCGCGACGGATTTTGATTCATCGCGAGAGCCAACATTTGCCCAAATTCCTACCGCAGCGGAACGAGAAGTACTGACTTCTTCAGTAACAATTCGTAGCCCGCTGGGCAAGATTGTTTTACTCAATTATTCGCCGGCTTCCTTACCAGGAACTGTGCCGTCTGCAAGAACTGGAACCAATGAGAACTTACCCTTTGGATCAATCTCTGCAATTTCTACTTCAATCTTGTCGCCAACCTTCATAACTTCTTCAAGGTTTTCGATGCGCTTTCCACCATGCAATTTACGAATCTGCGAGATGTGTAACAAGCCATCTTTACCTGGAACAAGTGAAATGAATGCGCCGAATGTTGCAAGCTTCACGATACTTCCGTTGAAGCGCTCTCCCACCTTTGGAACAACTGGGTTTGCGATTGCATCAATCATTGCCTTTGCGGCTTCTGCTTGTGATCCTTCAAGTGCGCCGATGTAGACAGTTCCATCATCTTCGATGGTGATATCTGCGCCGGTCTCATCTTGAATCTGGTTAATCATCTTGCCCTTAGGTCCGATGATTGCGCCGATTAGATCAACTGGAACCTTGACCGAAATAATGCGAGGAGCAAGAAGGCTCATCTCATCTGGTGCATCGATTGCTTGGTTCATGATGTCGAGAA
>JBILDT010000146.1:0-2968 GCA_044352485.1 Candidatus Nanopelagicaceae bacterium | reverse complement strand
CAGGAAGCGGACCACTCGCTTTGGCTTTTCCAGCGCAGTTAAGTGGTTATGGCGCAAACATTGTGGGAATAATTGAGGCCGCGCCTCGCCCCGGAATTCTAAAATCTATCCGAATTGCGCTCTCGGTTCTTGGTAATTTTGATCTTCTGCGTGATGCTGCGAAGTATCAACTTCACTTAATTTCTAATCGGATTCCGATGAATTACCGAAGAATTATCGTTAGTGCGAATGGTAAGAATCGAGTCGAGTCAGTTACGCATGCCCGGGTTGATAAAAATTGGCAAGTAATCCCGGGCACCGAAAAGACTGTTGAAGTAGACGCACTCTGTATTGGCTATGGCTTCTTTCCATCTGTCGAACTCTTCCGCTTGCTTGGATGCGAATTAGGATATGAAGAGAGCCGTGGTGGCACTGTAGTTAAATTAGATGAGTGGGGTGCGACCTCTGTCGCCAATGTATTTGGAGCAGGCGATGGAACTGGAATATCAGGTTCATATGTGGCGATTGCTCGAGGCCGTCTAGCTGCACTAAAGATCGCGGAAGAACTTGGAAAGATATCTGAGAGTTCGCTACTCAAGTTAGCAGCAGGCTTTAGAAAGACACTCAATCGCAGAGTCAAGTTTCAGAGCGCAATTAACCATGCCTATGAAATCAAGAGTGGTATTTATGATCTTGCAAATAATGAAACCATAATTTGTAGATGTGAATCAGTGAAGCTAGAAAGCATTCTTCCATCTTTAGAATCCACAATCGATCCCTCGGTAGTTAAGGCTTACACGAGATGCGGGATGGGGCTCTGCCAGGGTCGTAACTGTCAACGCCAAATATCTGCGCTGATTGCCAAGAAACAGAACATCCCGATATCTGAAATCACGCAAGCTACGCCGAGATTCCCAACAAAACCAATCAAGCTCGGACAGATTGCTGATGCATCGATTCGTGATGAGAAATACTTTGTAGATGCTGAATAGTAATTTTCTGGCTGGTTATCTTAGCCAAACTGAGAATATCGAAGAGCTGCCAAACCAGAGTGATGTTGTAATTATTGGTGGCGGACTCTTAGGAACGGCGCTCTCCTACTATTTAGCGCGCTCTGGTGTCGAAGTGACACTGCTTGAGCGAAATGATTTAAATCGTGAAGCTTCAGGAACGAATGCTGGAAGCTTCCACTTTCAAATTGCACTTCATCAACTAACCGAGAATATGACTGCGGCTGACGACAAGCGCTTGGCTGATGAAACTAAGTTGATGTTAGATGCCGCAAAATTGTGGGATGAGATTGAGAAAGAGCTAGATGCTGATCTTGGCGTGCATTTCACTGGTGGGTTTATGGTTGCCGAGACTCAAGAAGAGCTTCAAGTCCTGCGCGATAAACAACGAATCGAGAACGTTGCCGGCCTTGAGACCCATGTTTTAACCGGAAATGAGATGCGAGAGTTCGCACCATATCTGGCCCCAGATCTATCTGGAATCGCTTTCTGTCCAAGAGAAGGACATGCCAACCCGCTTTTAGTTGGACCGACTTATGCATATCGCGCACACGAACTTGGTGCCAAAATTCGCACCAACTGTGAAGTTGTTCGGATTGAACAGATAACTGGAATTCCTGGCTATCGATTTAAAATTCACACCAGTCGCGGAACCATACTTTGTAATCGCGTTGTAAATGCAAGTGGCGCCTGGACTGCCGAGATATCTTCAAAGTTAGGTCTCAACTTGCCAATGGCGCTAAGTGGTCTGCATGTAAATGTCACTGAACCACGCGAGTTTTTCCTACATTCAATGGTTCAACATATTGGGCGCCGCTTAACCCTTAAACAGACCGCAAACAATACTTTTATTATTGGTGGTGGCTGGCCCTCTCGTGCCGAGAAATTTCCGCTGCGCTATTCGAACATTTGGGAAAGTGCGGCAGGTAATGCGGCGGTTGCGGTGCGAGTTCTCCCGATGTTGAAAGATGTGCAACTAGTTCGTGTCTGGTCAGGCGTCTGGGCTTATACCAACGACTTTAAACCAATCCTGGGTGAGTCTGAGAAGATTCCTGGTTACCATATTGCAATGGTCCCAACTGGTTTTACACTTGGACCCATGGTCTCCCGAATGCTTGCTGAATATATGACGCAACCAGGAACGCAGAACCTTCTTCCAAAAGAATTCCACGTTGATCGCTAACTGAAAAAATAGGAGCAAATAAAAAATGGATAGAAATTCCATCGATTGGAAGGGTTACTGGCCCGCAAGCCCTACCCCTTTTAAAGAGAATGGCGATCTAGATCTAGAGACTTTTGGGAAGCTAATTGATTGGTATCTTGAATGTGGAATGCATGGAATTTTTATAAATGGAACAACTGGCGAATGGTTCTCGCAAACAATTGATGAGCGAAAAGAGCTAATTGAATTCGTTCTAGATCGGGTAGCTAATCGGATTCCGGTAGTCGTTGGCATTACAACATTTACTGCTCGGGACTCGATTCCATTAGGCGTGCATGCAATGGCTGCTGGTGCTGCAGGCGTGTGCTCCTCTGCCCCGGCATATGCCAAGACTCTTCCAGATGAGACTGTTGCTTACTTCTCGCAGCTTTCATCTGGCATCCAAGGTCCAATAATGATTTATAACTGGCCGCACGGAACCAACATTGAAATTGAAGGTGATTTAGCCGAGCGCTTGGCTGATGTTGAGAACATTGTCGCGATCAAAGATAGCACTGCAAATGGCGATCAATTTAGAGATACTGCTCGCCGAGTAAATGATCGGGTCCGTATTTATGGAAACTTTATGGTTCCGGAAAACTTAAAATTTATGCAGCGATATGGTGGCGATGGAACTATCGGTGGCGGAAGTATTTATGGAAAAGCTGATCCACTGTTCTGGGAAAATTACTGGAGCGGAAATATTGAGGCTGCGCAGAAGCATGCAGCTGCAAATGAAATTCTTCTCGGAAAACTTTGGCAACCTGGTGGATGGCGC
>JBILDT010000025.1:0-10419 GCA_044352485.1 Candidatus Nanopelagicaceae bacterium | reverse complement strand
TTAGTGCAGCCAAACCGCGTTGCTCTCTACGACTTACTGCGCGAGTTGCAGAATCTCGCTCGTTCTGAGCGGCGGCTTCCAATGCATCTGCTCTAGCAACCAGAGCAGTAACGCGCTCTTCCAATGTTCTTAAATTTAATCGCGCTTCAACTTCAGCAGATCTAGCAGCCGAGACTTTCGAACGAAGGTCTTCTAAGTGAGTTAAGTCTGGGTTTGCTGGGGCCTGGTGTGATTCAAATTGAGAGATTGCCGCATTCAAATCTGCTTCATCAGATTCACGTTGTGAATTCGCCTCTGTTAGTGAGACCAGGATTCGCTCGACTTCGCTCTGCGCATTCTTTACATTTTGACCCGCTACGGCCATCTGCTCTGCAAGGCCCGAAATCTTGGCATCAGATTCATTTAACTTTGCCAGCGCCAGATCAAAGATATTCTTGCGCGAAGCCAGAGTCTCAGTGGCTCTTACCAATTCAAACTTGATGCGGTCACAATTATTGGTAACTTCTTGAAGCTCTTTCTCGGTCTTCTCAATAATAGCTGAGATCTCGATTGCCGAACTCTGCGCACTAGAACCACCTCGAACTCGAATACTGCTGAGCACGTCACCTTCTCTTGTAATTGCAATCACTGAAGGATCAGCTCGCAAAGCGCTCTCAGCTTCGGCTAAATCTTCTACAGCAACAAATCCAGAGAGCAGCGATGAAATCGCGCTCGAAACTTCACTTGATGAAACCAGACTTGCCAGTGAGGTAAACCCATTTGGAATTGAGCGGTTAGAAGGCGTGAAACCAGAATCACCATCAACAACTAATAATTCAGATTGACCACCAGATTCGCGCTTAAGCATTGTTAGCGCTGACACTGCAGATGAAACATCAGAAACAACAACCGAATCTGCAAGAGGCCCCAACGCGGCTGCCACCGCAACTTCCCATCCCGGAGAAATGTTAATTAAAGAGGAGAGGCGACCACGAGTGCGAGTTCCACTAGATAAAACTATTCCGGATCCATCTCTATGAACCAGGCTCTCTTGAAGTGCGCGTAACCGACCTTCTAAGCCAGAGCGAACTCGTTGTGCTTCGCTCTCTTTTGTAACAAGTGAATCTAATTCAGTCTGCGCTGTTGCTAATTCTGACTTTGCAATTTCGAACTCGGAATCTAGGCCTGGCTCATTTGAATCAACAGAGGCTATTTGGGTTTCAAGTAGCGCGAATTCTTCCCGGAAATTTTGCAGTCGCTGTGATGCTTCATCGCGTGCTTTGGTTAATCGAGTTATCTCAGCATTAGTAGCATCGATGCGAGATTTCAATCCATTGATGTGGCCCTCTTGACGAGCCGTGCCCTCTCTCTGATCTGCAATCGCACGGAGCGCTGCTGAAACACTATTTTCTTCTGCAGTTAGATTTGCTTCCAAAGTTTTTAGCTCAGTTGAAAGCGCCCCTAGTTTTTGATTTGAACGGCTAACTTCGTTACGAAGTGAACTCTCTTCACCACGCAGCACTTGAGCTTCTAAATCCATACTTTCAGGATCGCGGCCACTAGCGCGAGCTTCTTCAGCTTCTTCAGATAAGAATCTCGCCCGCTCGGAGGCCAAATTTTGAATTCCACGGAACTTCTCGCGTTGCGCAGTCAGTTGGTAATAATTTTCTTGGGCCTTAACTAGAAGTGGATTCTCAACGAGGGCTGTTGCATCAATTTGTTCTTCGCGATTTCGCGCGGTGTTTAGCGCCGCTTCTACTTCATCTTTACGTGCCCGCAGCGCTGATTCATCTGCGACTTCCGAATCAACTGTTGAGCGAAGCTGCAGCAAATCATCGGCAAGCAAACGTAACCTTGAATCGCGAACATCGGATTGAATTGTTGAGGCTTTGCGCGCTACTTCTGCTTGTTTGCCCAGTGGCTTTAGCTGGCGACGCAGCTCCACAGTTAAATCTTGAATTCGCGCTAAGTTGGCGGTCATTGAATCTAATTTACGAAGCGCCTTCTCTTTGCGTTTTCTATGCTTTAAAACACCGGCAGCTTCTTCGATAAATGCGCGTCGCTCTTCTGGGTTTGCAAGCAGGATTGCATCTAACTGACCCTGTCCAACAATCACATGCATTTCGCGACCAATTCCAGAATCGCTTAACAGTTCTTGAATATCTAAAAGTCTTGTGGTTTCGCCATTTAGTTGATATTCACTTGCGCCATTTCTAAAGAGAATTCTAGAAATAGTTACTTCTGTGAAATCAATCGGTAGAACGCCATCGGTGTTATCGATTGTTACCGAAACTTCTGCGCGACCAAGTGGAGCGCGGCCTGAAGTTCCAGCGAAAATAACATCTTCCATTTTTCCGCCGCGAAGGGACTTAGCGCCTTGCTCGCCCATAACCCAAGAGAGCGCATCGACCACATTGGATTTGCCTGAACCATTAGGACCCACGACGCAGGTAATGCCAGGCTCGAAATTGAGCGAGGTCGAGGAGGCAAAGGACTTAAATCCTTTAAGGGTCATACTTTTCAAATACACAGGCGCAACCTATCGGAAAAGGGCTTACCGATTTCTGCTAGCACGCGGTGTGGGCTGACATTTTGGGCAAAAATGGGAAGATCTGTTGGCAAATTTGATTCTTCTGATTTCCCGCCCACAACGTGGGCAGCCTTCGCCTTCCTGGCCATAAACCGCGAGGGAGCGTTCGAAATACCCACTTTCGCCATTCACATTTATGTAGAGGTCATCGAATGATGTTCCACCAACGGCAAGTGCTTCAGACATAACCAGAGTTGCATTTTCAATTAGCTCTTTGACTCGCAGAGCTTTCATAGTTTCGGATCTAGATTCCGGATGCATCTTGCTCCGCCACAGTGCTTCATCTGCATAAATATTTCCAACACCGCTCATAACACCTTGATCTAACAGAGCACGTTTGATTTCAGTCTTCTTCTTTCGAAATCTTTCGACAGTTTCATCTAAATTAAATAGCGGATCGAATGGGTCTGCCGCAATATCTTTTACATAAGTTGGCAAGCCATTTTGTGTTTCATCAACGCCCAGCCAACCAAAAGTCCTCTGATCAACAAACCTTAAGTCATACTTTCCAAGGTTGATTTTTACTCGCAAATGTCGCTCATCAACAGCGTTTTTTGGCTGAATTAAGAGTTGCCCGCTCATTCCTAAGTGGCCCACCAATACTTCAGGTCGATCTAATTTAAACCAGAGAAATTTTCCACGCCTGGCAACTTCGGTTACTCGAGCACCTTTAAGTGAATTTAGAGCAGCAATAGATTTTGGTGAAGTCGCACGGCGATGAAGCACCGTGATTTCTTTGAATTTATTACCTACTACGTGTTCGGCTAAACCACGCCTGACCGTTTCAACTTCAGGAAGTTCGGGCACTTAACTGGTCGTAAGCAAATTTAGCTGCAGCCTGTTCAGCTTCGCGTTTTGACTTACCCTCGCCAACTTCAAATTTCTCATTTGAAATAACTGCAACAGCTTTAAAACTTTTATCGTGGTCTGGACCAAATTCAGTAACTTCATATTCTGGAGCGCTCAAATTTAATGAGGCAGCAAGTTCTTGGAGTGCGGTCTTAGCATCCATCCCAAGATCTAAGGCATCGGAAGATTCGATTGCCGGCCTAAACCATTTAAGGATTATCTCCTCGGTTACGTTATAACCTTTTTCTAAATAGATTGCACCAACTAGAGCTTCGAAGGCGTTAGCAAGGATTGAATTCTTATTTCGGCCACCGGTTACTTCTTCGCCTCGACCAATTCGCAAATATTGACCAAGCTCTAATTCTTTGGCGATTGGGACTAAAGCTGGATTGTTGACCAGCCCGGCTCGCATCTTTGAAAGTCTGGATTCATCGACCTCTGGAAACTTTTTATAAAGCTCTCCGGTGATAATTAATTCAAGGACACTGTCGCCTAAATGTTCAAGTCGTTCGTTTGTTGGCACTCCGCCGAATTCGCGTGAATAAGATCCGTGCGTAAAAGCAAGTTCAAGCAATTCACTTGAAAGCGTTGTTCCAAGTGATGCGAGCAAACGATCGTACAGATTAAACCTCTACAACTTGACGTGAGTTATATGTTCCGCAGGTTGGGCAAGCAGTGTGTTGCAATTTTGGTTGTTGACATTGTGAGCAATTCGCAATTGCAGCAGGCGTAGTCTTCCAAGCGCTACGACGATGACGAGTGCGTGAGCGAGACATCTTTCGCTTTGGTACTGGCACTTTGGGCACCCCTTTTTACTAATAAATTCATATCTAATCGATGAATTGCTAAGGGCGTAAGTATCCCCCAAACCCGCAGATATTCAAAAACGAGGGTTATTTCTCGGTGGGACCTGGCTCGCTCTTGCCACCTGACCAATTTTCCAAGCCCGCCCAACGGATATCTGCCGGGGCGTGTTCATGCTCCTCGGGTAGTTCAATCCATTTCATTCCGCAATCTGGGCAGAGGCCCGGACAATCTGGTTCGCAGAGTGGGTTGATTGGAAGATTCAAAATAATTGCATCGCGAATTGGTCCATCTAAATCAATTAACTCACCATCCATCTGGCGAACTAAATCTTCATCCAAATCTTCTTCTTCAGCTTTATTCACTCGCTTCTTACCTGGCTTATTCTTTTTGCGGGCCTGGCGCGGATCTTCGACATATTCATAAAGTTCTTGGAAGCTCTCATTTACATCGTAGTAAACCGCATCAAGGCAGCGTCCGCATTCACCACTAGCTTCAGTTCTAACAGTTGCCGTAGCAAGAATTCCTTCAGCAACCGATTCAATCCGCAAATCAATATCGATTGGTTCATCAGCAGCGATGGCTAGAACTTCAAAACCAAGCGTCTCGTGTTCATCAAAAGTTAGTTCATATTCCCGCATCTCACCCGGACGGCGAGGCAGGTCATGCGTATTGAAGAGGAAGGGATTTTTACTCATCTAAGAATTACTTATCGCCCAATTCTGAGAGCGCAGATTTTGCGTCGACGCCAGCTAATTGGTCGCGACCACGATTAACAACTTCCATAGTCTTGTGAAGAATTACTTCAAGGGTGGCAAGTCTGGAATCAACATATGCATCGATTTCATTCTGCTGGCTTGCCGCTTCTTCGGCAACTTCATCCAAAATTCTTCGCGCCTCTTTCTTGGCAGCTGCAACAATTTCAGTCTGCGAAATCATTGACTCAACTTCTTCACGAGCATGGGCGATGATTTGATCAGCCTGGATCCGAGCATCTTCAATAACGTTATCTTGTTGGCGCAAAATTTCTTGAGCGTTCGCTAAATCTGCTGGAAAGGCAGCACGTGCACTGTCTAGTAATTCAAGGATTTCGCCGCGATGCAACACGCAGCTTGCTGAAAGTGGGACGCCTCTAGCCTCTTCAACCATGGCTATTGCAGTTTCTATGCGCTCGATAACTTCCATTTATTTCTCCTTTACTTTCCAGCCAAGCGATTTTTCAACCGCTCTAAAAGTATTGTCGGGATATAACTTGAAACGTCGCCACCATGGCTGGCGATCTCTTTTACGAGTGAAGATGAAAGAAACGAGTGTGCCGGTGCGGTTGAAAGAAATAGGGTTTCGACGCCTTGTAATTGCAAATTAATTTGGGACATCTGTAGCTCGTAATCAAAGTCAGTCACCGCACGCAAGCCCTTAACGATTATCGAAATATCATTCGTCTTGCAGTAATCCACCAAGAGGCCAGACCATGAATCGACTTTAACGTTCGGAAATTTACCTGTAACTTCCTTCGTCATTTCAATTCGTTCTTCGACGGTAAAGAGCGTCTGCTTGGTCTTGTTAACCATCACTGCAATTACCACTTCATCAAAAATTGAACTGGCGCGCTCGACAATATCGAGGTGTCCAAAGGTTATGGGATCGAAAGATCCGGGGCAGACGACGCGTTTCACGGCAAAACGCTAGCAGAGTATCCGCCGTAGAAGATACTTCCCTGTCCATATGAGCGGACTTTCTCCTCGATAAATGGCGCAGGCCAAGCGAATTGCGCCTTCTTGGTCTCACGTTCGATTGCAATTATTCCATTGCGCTTTAGCAAATTATTTGAGTGAATCTCAGATAGTAATTTCTCGATAACACTATTTTCTACTTCGTAAGGTGGATCCATAAATACAATATCGAACGATGTCTGATGTGGTGTGGCTACAAATCTTTCAGCTGTTGAAGTTATAACAGTGAATTTACCTGAATCACTTTTTACTAAACCAAAATTCTTTGCTGCGATTGCGGCTGTAGGGGCATGATCTTCAATTGAGTAAACGCTTGCTGCGCCTCGCGAAAGCGCCTCAACGCCCACAGCGCCAGATCCAGAGAATAGATCAAGAAAATTCAACTCAGACATCGAACCGAATTCGGATTCGAGAGAAGAGAACAGACCTTCGCGAGCCCGATCTGAGGTCGGACGTGTTTTACCCGTTGGTGAAAAAAGGCTCTTGCCTTTACTGCTTCCGGCAATGATTCTCATTGGAGAACCGTAACCTGCTAGCCCTTATCTAAGAAAGCCGAACGTTCTTCTTCCTTCAAAATAGCTACTTGAGCTGCCAAAGCTGGATGGCTCGCCAACTTTGAATCTTTTGCTATTAAATCAACTGCAACTCTTCGAGCTTCTTCAATAAGTGCTTCGTCACGTAAAACTCTTAACAATCTCAAGTGTGATTTTGTTCCTGACTGCGCCCGGCCCAATACATCACCTTCGCGGCGTTGGTCCAAATCAATTCTTGAAAGCTCGAATCCATCAAGGGTGCCAGCTACAGCGCTTAACCTCGCCATCGCAGGTGAATCTTCAGCCGCGCCAGAAACCAATAAGCAAAGACCCGGAGTTGTTCCACGACCTACGCGACCACGCAACTGGTGTAATTGTGAAACACCAAATCTATCGGCATCCATAATTACCATCATCGATGCATTAGGAACGTCTACGCCAACTTCAATTACCGTTGTTGCAACAAGAACATCGATTTGGCCCTTCGAAAATGCAGTCATAGTTTCATCTTTTAACTCTGCACTTTGGCGCCCATGAAGCGGTGCCAGCTTTAATCCCTTGAGTGCGCCAGTCGCTAATTTTGGAGCAAGTTCCTCAACGCTTGTCATCTTCTCGGTGCCAGCTAATTCTTCGCTAGTAATTTCATCGCCCATCATCTTTGCCATCGCAATATCTGCCGCTGAAATCTTTGCCTTGGGTGAATCTTCACTGGATTCTGAAATCCGTGGCGCAACGATATAAACCTGATGCCCTTTCGCGACTTCCTCTTTAACGCGCTCCCATGCGCGATCTAAATAGTGCGGCTTCTCCAAAACCGGAATCACATGTGTCGTAATCGGACTTCTTCCACTTGGCAATTGCCGCAAAATAGAAACATCCAAATCTCCAAAGATTGTCATAGCTACTGTTCTTGGAATCGGAGTTGCAGTCATAACTAATAAGTGCGGTGGCTTAGTTGCCTTCATTCGAAGTGCATCGCGCTGCTCGACTCCGAATCTATGTTGTTCATCAACAACTACAAGTGCTAGATCGCGGAACTCAACTCCCTCACTGATTAGGGCATGCGTTCCGATAACAATTCCGGCTTCACCGTTTGCAATTCTTCCTAGCACTTCACGTTTCTGATTAGCGTTCAAAGATCCAGTCAGGAGCGCAAGTTGGGTTCCTTCACCACTTCCCTGCAACGTTCCAGCCTGCGCTAAATCACCGAGCAGATTTGAGATTGTTTTAAAGTGTTGCGCAGCCAATACCTCTGTTGGAGCAAGAAGCGCAGCTTGTCCCCCAGATTCAATAACCGAGAGCATTGCTCGAAGTGCAATAACAGTTTTACCCGAACCAACTTCACCTTGCAACAAGCGATGCATTGGATGCGGTTGCTGCATATCACTTTCGATCTCGCTATTTACTTCGATCTGACCGCTTGTATATTTAAAGGGCAGCTTCGATTCAAAGGTGCTAACTAGGCCATTTGTAGCAATTTTGCGCGGGGTTGCATCAAGAGCTTTTAATTCTGCACGTCGACCAGCAAGCAAGAGTTGAAGCAAGATTGCTTCATCAAAAGTTAAACGTAATCTTGCTAAGTCAGCAGCTTCTAGTGACTCTGGCTTATGAATTGATATGAAAGCACCTTTAAGCGTCGGGTATCCAAATTCCTGTATAACATCGGCTGGCAAATAATCTTCAACCTCACCGAGTGATTCCAGAACTAATTCAACACATTGCGAGATTTTCCATGATGGCATCTTGCCGCCAGCTGGATAAACCGGAAGATATTTTCCGGCAAAAGCTGCGAGCGCAGAATCGACATCATCACCATCAGGAATTAATTGATAATCCGGATGTGAAAGTTGGCGCTTGCCATTAAATGATCCAACCTTGCCAGCAAACATTCCAGTCTTGCCAATCTTTAATTCCTTCTCACGCCACGGCTGATTAAAGAAGGTAAGTGACATAACCGCGCTGCCATCAGTGACATTAACTTCCAAAATATTTCGACCATTTGCCCGCCGAGTTTTTACGGCTGCAATTTCTGCTAACACTGTCACTTCATCGCCTTCAATCAGGCTCGAGATATCCGAGAATTCACCGCGCACCACATAGCGCCTTGGGTAATGTCGAAGCAGGTCCTCAACCGTAGACATCCCAAATACCGCGGCCAAGGCATCGGCAGTCCGGTCTCCGATGATGCCCTTTAGGCGATCTGAAAGAGTTGCCATGGTTGCCATGGGCCTATCTTCTCGCGCGGATTAGCCAATCCCCGTGTAGACGGGGTAATCTTTGCGACTTATTGCGAAACCCGTAATTTAACTTGATTCAAGGGAGAAACACCGTGTCCTCTAACTGCGATATCTGCGGCAAAGGTCCTAGCTTCGGCAACAAGGTCTCCCACTCAATGCGCAAGACCCGTCGCCGTTGGAATCCAAATATCCAACGCGTTCGCACCCTTGTAGGCGGAACACCTAAGCGTCAGAACGTTTGTGCTTCATGCCTTAAGGCTGGAAAAGTAACTCGTTAATTAATTTTTAAAAGTGGCGGAAGCCAGTTGCAGGTAATTTCGAAATTCCAGAAACCTTCACACCTATTCCTGGGACCACCTTGCCAATCAAATGCGCACCCTCGGGGATGTCGCTAGATGTAGTGGCAACAAATACATGATCTTCGCCGCCCGATAAAACAACTTCCCAAATATCACCTTTAGTTGCTGCCTCCAAATCTTTGAACCCAGGTGTTTCTGCAATCAATTTAGAATCCAATTCGATTCCAACGCCCGAGGCGCTCGCAATATGGTTTAGCTCTGAGAGCAGGCCATCACTGACATCGCACATGGCATTCACGCCTTGAAACTTCTTAGCTAATTTATAGTTAACTGTTGGTTTTTTATGGGCTGATACGAAAGTTGATTCCGTGACTCCGCTTTGAAGTTGGATCAGTCCAGCGGCAGATTTCCCGGGTAACCCAGAGATAATTACCGAATCTCCTACCTTCGCTCCAGAACGGGTTATCGGATTTTCTACTTCACCGAATACCGATATCGAAATCACTAATTGATCGGCTCTCGAAATATCTCCGCCCACGACAGATGCACCAACTAGCGCGGCCTCTTCTGCAATCCCCGTTGCAAGTTCGGTAATTTCAGAAATTCCAAAATCAGAAGTTAAACCCGCGCTCACCAATAAATATTTTGGCTCGCCACCCATTGCATAAATGTCCGCTAAATTTGCAGCTGTAATCTTCGCGCCGATTTCGCGCAAGGTTGACCAATTGCGATTGAAGTGCACACCTTCGACCGCCATATCTGCAGCGAGAACCGACTTGTGCGAGCTCGGTGCGATTACCGCTCCGTCATCGCCAATTCCAATTAGGACGTTCTCAAGAACATTGGAATCCGAGAGCTTAAAAACCGCAGTAAGCGCCGCAATTAACTCGGACTCGCTGGCCATGGTCGGTTCTCCCTAAAATATTGATTCCCAAACCAACTCTAGAGGCGGTAGCCTTTAACTCTGCAATCACGACGCTGTGGCCAGCAGGAAAATTTAGGAGTAATTCAAATGTCAGTTCAGGTATACATTCTTATTCAAACTGAAGTCGGCAAGGCCTCTGGTGTAGCAAAAGCAGTCTCAGCCATAGCTGGTGTAACTCTCGCTGAGGGTGTTACCGGACCTTACGATGTAATCATGCGTGCTGAATCACCAAGTATGGAAGAACTCGGTCGTGCGATCTTGGCGAAGGTTCAAGCTGTGCCGGGAATTACTCGCACCTTGACCTGCCCAGTAACTACTTACTAAAAACAATTTAACTTATTAAGTTAGCGCGTCACATTTAATGGGCGCGCTATTGCGGCCTCAATTAAGTTTGTAATCAACTCGGCATATCCAATTCCACCGGCCGCCCAGAGCTTTGGAAATACCGATGTAGCCGTAAATCCAGGCAT
>JBILDT010000002.1:0-31779 GCA_044352485.1 Candidatus Nanopelagicaceae bacterium | reverse complement strand
ATTTGCGGTTATGCGATCGCGATCAACTCGCTTGCGATAATTTGAATACTCAGCTTGAACTCTTTGTAGGTCTGAAGTTAAAACTGCAACTTCATCTACTTCAACTTCAGCAAGCGCTTCATCTACCGCATCAGAGAGCTCCTTGTCGGAACTCTCTGGCGCAGTGTTTTCAGATTCGGATGTCACTTACTTTCTTCAACAATCTCAGCATCTTCAACACCATCATCAGCTTGTGGTGCTTCGGTTGCCGCTGCATTTGCTGCGTAAAGTGCAGCGCCTAGTTGTTGTGAAAGTTCGCTGACTTTTTCAGTTGCAGATTTAATTGCTGGAAGATCTGTTCCTTCAAGCGCTTTCTTTAGATCTGCTACTGCGGTTTCAACTTCGCCGCGCTTCTCTGCGTTTTCACCTTCGGTGAATTTTTCGGCGTTATCCTTCAAGAACTTTTCAGTTTGATAAACAAGTGAGTCACCAGTGTTGCGAACTTCGGCTTCTTCGCGACGTTGTTTATCTTCATCAGCATGCGCTTCGGCATCCTTCATCATGCGATCAATCTCTTCCTTAGAAAGAGCAGAACCGCCAGTGATTGTCATTGACTGTTCTTTGCCGGTGCCTAGATCTTTTGCAGATACATGAACGATTCCGTTTGCATCGATATCGAAAGTAACTTCAACTTGTGGCACACCTCTTGGTGCTGGAGCAATTCCAGTGAGTTCGAACATGCCGAGGCGCTTGTTATAAGCAGCCATTTCACGCTCGCCTTGGAAGGCCTGGATTTGAACTGCTGGTTGATTGTCATCAGCAGTAGTAAAGATTTCAGAACGCTTTGTCGGGATAGTTGTATTGCGTTCAATCAACTTAGTCATAACGCCGCCCTTGGTTTCGATACCAAGTGAAAGTGGAGTTACATCTAGAAGTAGAACATCTTTAACTTCACCCTTTAGAACACCAGCTTGAAGTGCTGCACCAACTGCAACAACCTCATCTGGATTAACGCCCTTGTTTGGCTCTTTCCCACCGGTTAAATCGCGGACTAGATCGACAACAGCTGGCATACGAGTTGAACCGCCAACTAGAACTACGTGATCGATATCTGCGATTGGAATTCCGGCATCCTTCAGAACTGATTGGAATGGCTTCTTGCAGCGTTCTAGTAGATCTGTAGTCATGCCTTGGAATTGTGCTCGGGTAATTGTTTCATCTAAGAAAAGTGGATTCTTCTCAGCATCAACTGTGATGTAAGGAAGATTGATTGAAGTCTGTTGAGATGAAGATAATTCAATCTTTGCCTTCTCTGCAGCTTCACGAACACGTTGCATTGCCATCTTATCTTTTGTTAAATCAATGCCAGTTTTTGCAGCAAATGTTTTAACTAAAGAATCAACCAAAGATTGATCCCAATCATCGCCACCAAGATTGTTATCTCCATTGGTTGCTTTTACTTCAACAACACCATCGCCGATTTCTAGAAGTGAAACGTCGAAGGTTCCACCGCCAAGGTCGAAAACTAAAATTGTCTGTTCGGCATCGCCCTTGTCCAAACCATATGCAAGTGCTGCAGCGGTTGGCTCGTTAACAATTCGCAGAACATTTAGGCCGGCAATTTCGCCAGCTTCTTTTGTCGCTTGACGTTGTGCATCATTGAAGTATGCAGGAACTGTAATTACTGCATCTGTAACGGTGTCGCCAAGAAAACTTTCAGCATCGCGCTTTAACTTCATCAAGATGCGAGCGCTGATTTCTTGTGGCGTGTATTTTTTTCCATCAATATCCATGTTCCAACTTGTGCCCATATGGCGCTTTACGGAACGGATGGTTCGTTCAACGTTTGTAACTGATTGACGTTTCGCAACTTCACCGACGAGAACTTCGCCATTCTTGGCGAAGGCAACGATCGATGGGGTTGTTCGAGCGCCTTCTGCGTTTGTAATTACAGATGGCTCGCCACCTTCTAATACAGATACGCAACTGTTTGTAGTTCCTAAGTCGATTCCTACTGCTCTGGCCATTTTTATTGCTCCTTTTTCTTATCTTTCTTATCCTTCAGCCTGTTTTGACCGGCTATGGTCGAATTCTCGCCCTTGAGCCGCCCGATGTCAAAAGATTGAGTCGTTCTGGCTCAAGTTGAGTTACCCAGGGAACGCCTGGGTTGGTCGGGATATTCCCGTGAGTTCGACTAGTGGGCTCTAGCCTTCTCTCATGAACTCTGGAATGAACTACATAGCCCTGGCCCTGTATCTCTTCACGGCCGTTGGTATCGGCTTCTTCCTACTCAAGGGTCGCGAGATGTATCGGCGCATTTCTGCCGGCCAGAGCGACCCAGCCCGCTTCTTGAACAAAGGCGAACGCGCTAAGGCGATGGCGAAAGAAATTTTGCTGCACACAAGAATGCTCCGCTTTACCGGATCGGCAATCGCGCACTGGTTTGTGATGATTGGTTTCGTTGCGCTACTTGGCACACTCATTACAGCCTATGGACAAGTACTTGATGCCTCTTTTGTTATTCCATTTATTGGAACCTGGACTCCGTATCGTTACTTTGTTTTAGCTGTTGCCTGGTCGACTGCAATTGGAATTGTTGCGTTAATTGGAATTCGGATTGCAACAAAATTTTTCCATAAAAGTCGTACTTCAAGGTTTCTTGGTTCTAGATCGCTAAAAGCTTATTATGTTGAAGCAACTGTTTTGGCAGTTGTAGTTTGTGTAATTACTTTGGATTACTTAGAACATCAATATTATGTCGATGCCACAGCGGTTCAAACTGTTGCTGCAATTAAAATTTTCGTCTCCGTGCTGTGGTTTGTTGTAATTTCAAATGATCTAACTATGGGCGTTGCTTGGCACCGCTTCTTAGCGCCATTCAATATCTTCTTTAAACGAAATCTGGATTCCAGACCAGCGCTTGGTGAATTACCAGAAATGATTTCACATGGTAAGCCAATCGACTTTGAAGATCCTAAAGAAGATGATGTCTTTGGTATTGGCAAGAGCGCAGATATTTCTTGGAAAGGCCTGCTTGATATGGCAAGTTGCACTGAGTGCGGCCGCTGCCAATCACAATGTCCAGCTTGGCATACCGATAAACCGCTCTCACCAAAGTTGTTAATTATGGCGATGCGCGATCATGCGCTTTCAAATGTTTCATCCGACGAAAAAATCGTTGGAAATATTATTTCTCCTGAAGTTCTCTGGTCCTGCACAACCTGTGGCGCATGCGTAGAAGAGTGCCCTGTAGATATCGAGCACATTGATCACATCGTAAATATGCGACGTTTCCAGGTTTTGGTTGAATCCGAATTTCCATCCGAACTTGGTGGAACCTTTAGAAATCTTGAGAAAACCGGTAATCCATGGGGCGCAAATCGAACAGATCGCAACGGTTGGATTGCTGAATGCGACTTCCCAGTAACGGTTATTGAAAATGAAATTCCTGAAGATGTTGAATACTTATTCTGGGTTGGTTGCGCGGGCGCATATGAAGAGCGCGCGAAGAAAACGACAAAAGCTGTTGCTGAACTTCTATATATGTCAGGCACAACATTCGGCGTATTGGGCCAACGCGAAACATGCACCGGAGACCCGGCTCGTCGTTCTGGAAATGAATTTTTATATCAAATACTTTCGCGCGAAAATATTGAAACTCTGCAACAAACCTTTGGCACTCGAGGTGTTAAGAAGGTTGTAGTTACTTGTCCCCATTGCTTTACGACAATTGGCCGAGATTACAAGCAACAAGGTTTTGAATTGCAAATGGTTCATCACACGCAATTATTAAATCAATTAATTAAAGAGGGGAAGTTAAAGACTTCACCACATAAGAGTGATGCGACACTTACCTATCACGACCCTTGTTACTTAGGCAGGCACAATCAAATTTATCAACCGCCTCGTGAACTCCTCGAGTCAACCGGTGTTGAAGTTACCGAGATGCCACGTAATCAAGAGCGATCTTTCTGTTGTGGCGCTGGTGGTGGCCGTATGTGGATGGAAGAAACAATTGGAACCAGAATTAATTTAAATCGAGTAGATGAAGCAATTGCAACTCAAGTAAAAGAAGTTGCTGTCGCCTGTCCATTCTGTCGGATTATGGTCAGCGACGGAATGACTGCTCGCGAATCAGATATTGGAGTACTGGATGTTGCTCAAGTTCTCTTGCGAAATATTAAAGGGTAGGTAATTACTAAACCTGCTACTAAGCCGCCAACATGTGCGCGCCAATCAATTCCAGAGATGGTGAAAGTCATTAATAAGTTAATAATGATTACACCAGCTATGTTCTGATAGTTAGCGCCTGCTCGTTTTCCGATTGCAAAAAGTGCGCCAAACAATCCATAGACTGCTCCGGAAGCGCCAACTGCATAAATGTTTTCAGGACCAAAATAAAGTGAAGTTGCCGAGGCGGCCAATAGTGAGCCTATGAATATGATGGCAAAGCGAGGTTTTCCAACAAAGGCTTCTACTGGTGTTCCGATTGAAAAGAGCGCCAACATATTAAATATTAAGTGCAGCCAACCGGCATGCGTAAGGGCCACGGTGAAAAGGCGATACCACTCACCGGTATAAACACCCGGGAAGAAACCATTTGAATAATCTCCGCCATGAGTCAGCGCGAACCTTGGTTGTAGCTCTGGAAATACAAACTGAGTAATTAAAAAAGTGCCAGTAATCAAGACAATCAAACTCGTTGTGAGCGATTGCTTCTGGTTCATGGGTTTACTCTGAGATTGTTACGGTGTTTATTTTTACAGCTTGAACTGGGCGATCTTGGCCACCAGTTTTAACAGAACCAATAGCGTCAACAACCTTCTTTGAAGCCTCATCTGTTACTTCACCAAAAATTGTGTGCTTACGATTTAACCAAGCTGTTTCAGCAACAGTAATAAAGAATTGTGAACCATTTGTTCCTGGGCCGGCATTTGCCATTGCAAGAATGTAAGGGCGATCAAAAGCGAGCTCGCCATGAAATTCATCAGCGAACTGGTAACCCGGTCCACCAGTTCCGTTACCCAGTGGGTCTCCGCCTTGAATCATAAAGTTTGCAATTACACGATGAAACACGGTTCCGTCATAAAGATTCTTTGAAGTTTTCTCACCAGTAATTGGGTCAACCCATTCGCGCTTACCGGTTGCAAGTTCAACAAAGTTTGCAACTGTTTTTGGTGCGTGATTTGGGAAAAGATCGATCTTGATATCGCCCATGCTTGTGTGAAGAATTGCTGTTGACATCTTTGCCCTTTCGATGGCTTTTTGTAATTAAATTTAAATTTGTTACGAGAAATTTGTGGAGACCAGGGGAATCGAACCCCTAACCCCCGCCTTGCAAAGGCGGTGCTCTACCAATTGAGCTAGGTCCCCGCGTTAAGCGAGTAAGTGGCGCAACCTTATCTAATGATTGCTTACTTATTAAATCTGTAAAACATATTAATACCCGCGATTGGTGGGCCTTAGTGGACTTGAACCACTGACCTCTTCCTTATCAGGGAAGCGCTCTAACCAAGCTGAGCTAAAGGCCCAAAACGCGAGGATTTAACTGGTGAAGGCTACCCGACTTTAAGGCACCAGCCAAAAGCGAGGAGTTTTTACTCTTTAACCTGCGTAATTGATACTACTGAAATACCTTCGTCAAGATTTACCAATCTAACTCCGAGGGTATCGCGACTGGTTTCACGGATTTCAGCACAAGCAGTTCTGATTACAACCCCGCCAGATGAAATAGCAAGAATCTCATCACTCGCTTCAACAATCATTGCGCCAACTAAAACACCACGAGAGTCTTCATCAATCTTCGCAGCCTTCACGCCAAGCCCACCGCGACCTTGTGGTCGGTATTCGTCAAGCGGTGTGCGCTTTGCATATCCGCCATCAGTTGCTGTCAAAACAAATTTAGGTGAAGAGATATCTGTAATTGCCGCCATTGTTAGTAGTTGATCTTTCCCGCGGAACTTCATTCCAATTACTCCGCTAGTTGATCGACCCATGGACCGAATTGATTCTTCATTTGCGCCAAATCGCAGCGACATTCCATTCTTCGATACGAGAAGGATTTCGTCTTTTTCGCTGACCAGTACTGCTGAAACTAATTCATCGCTCTCTTTAAGATTTATTGCGATCAATCCACCTGCGCGAGGTGAGTCATATTCTGTCAATGGAGATTTCTTAACAATGCCACCACGTGTCGCGATGGCCAAGAATGGATGTGACTTGTAATCAGATATCGCAATGACTTGGGCAATTGTTTCATCTGGTTTAAAGGCTAAAAGATTTGCAACATGTTGGCCTCTGGCATCACGCCCGGCATCTGGTAATTCGTGAACTTTTGCTCGGTAAATCCGACCTTTGTTTGTAAAGAACAACAACCAATCATGAGTTGAAGCTACAAAGAAATGTTCTACTAAATCATCTTGCTTAAGGGCAGCACCTTTTACGCCTTTGCCACCTCTGCGCTGGGATCGATATAAATCAGCTTTTGTGCGCTTGGAATATCCAGTTTTTGTAATTGTTACAACAACGCTCTGATCTGGAATTAAATCCTCTACTGATAAATCTGAATCTCCAGCAATTATTTGAGTGCGTCGTTCGTTGCCGTATTTAGCGGTTAATTCTTGTAATTCAGTTTTGATTATTTCGCGCTGCTTCGCTTCTGAAGCAAGAATGCTGTTTAGTTCAATTATTTCCGCCATCAAACCTTCATACTCATCATTAATTTTCTGTCGTTCTAGAGCTGCGATTCGGCGAAGTTGCATATCCAAAATTGCATTGGCTTGAATTTCGTCGACATCCAGAAGTTTCATCAATCCGGTGCGAGCTTCTTCCGGGGTTCGGGAGGCGCGAATCAGAGCAATTACAGCATCAAGTGCATCAAGTGCTTTTAGGTATCCGCGAAGAATGTGTGCGCGTTTTTCGCGTTCGTGCAATCTATATTTTGTTCGGCGAACAATAACTTCTACTTGGTGCTCGATGTAATAACGGATGAATTCATCGATACGAAGTGTTCGAGGGACGCCATCTACCAACGCAAGCATATTTGCGCCAAAGGAATCTTGTAGTTGGGTGTGCTTGTAGAGATTATTTAAGATAACTTTTGGAATCGCATCGTTACGCAGAACAATTACAAGTCTCTGCCCTAGGCGCTCATTACCTTCATCACGAACATCGGCGATGCCTTTAATGCGGCCATCCTTTACAAGTTCGGCAATCTTAAGTGCCAGGTTATCTGGGTTGACTTGATAAGGAAGTTCGGTGACAACTAAACATGTGCGCTTATTAATTTCTTCAACTTCAACAACAGCTCGCATAATGATTGATCCACGGCCGGTGCGATATGCATCTTCGATTCCTTGGCGCCCAACAATTAGCGCTTTCGTGGGAAAATCTGGGCCTTTAACAATAGTTAGAAGTTTCTCTAATAAATCCTTTGGGTCAGCGCCTGGATTTTCTAATGACCAGACAACACCTTCAACAACTTCATTTAAATTATGTGGGGGAATATTTGTCGCCATACCAACAGCAATACCAGCGCTGCCGTTTACTAAAAGATTTGGAAAGCGGCTTGGAAGAACTGTTGGCTCTTGAGATCTGCCGTCATAGTTCGGAATGAAATTGACCGTGTCCTCATCGATATCTCGCATCATCTCCATTGCGAGTGGAGCCAGACGAGCCTCGGTATAACGCATTGCTGCGGCCGGATCGTTTCCTGGCGAACCAAAGTTTCCGTTACCGTCGATTAACGGATAACGAAGTGACCAAAATTGTGCAAGGCGAACAACTGCATCGTAAATAGCGGTGTCGCCATGAGGATGATAATTGCCCATAACATCACCGACGATGCGAGATGATTTGTAATAACCCTTATCTGGTCGGTAACCAGCGTCATACATTGCATATAGAACTCTGCGGTGAACTGGTTTTAAACCATCGCGAATATCCGGAAGTGCACGCCCAACAATTACTGACATCGCATAATCTAGATACGAACGCGCCATCTCAACTTGTAAATCAACAGACTCAATTCGGTCGTGAGCAGCGGTCTTATCCGGATTCATGTTTTCAGCCATTTGTATTTACCTAGATATCCAAGAATCGAACATCTTTAGCGTTGCGCTGAATAAAGTTACGGCGCAATTCAACATCCTCGCCCATCAAGACTGAGAACAAATCATCTGCTGCGGCTGCATCTTCAAGTGTTACTTGAATTAAGACACGATGCGCTGGATCCATTGTTGTATCCCAAAGTTCTTTTGCTGGCATCTCGCCAAGTCCTTTAAATCGTTGGATTCCATCCTCTTTTGGTAGACGCTTACCGGCATCGATTCCAATTTGGATAAAACCATCTCGTTCACGATCAGAGAATGCATATTGAACTGGTTCTTTGCCGCCCCATTTAAGTTTATAAAGTGGTGGCTGGGCAAGATAAACAAAACCGTTTTCAATCAGTGGTCGCATAAACCTAAAGAGTAAAGTCAGTAAAAGAGTTCTAATGTGCTGGCCATCAACATCAGCATCTGCCATCAGAATAATTTTGTGGTAACGAAGTTTCGCAATATCGAAATCATCATGGATTCCGGTACCGAGCGCCGTGATTAATGATTGAACTTCGTTGTTTTGTAGCACTCGATCTATTCGAGCTTTCTCTACATTCAAAATCTTTCCGCGAATAGGTAGAACTGCTTGATATCTGGAATCTCTTCCACCTTTTGTTGATCCACCAGCAGAGTCGCCCTCGACGATATAGAGCTCGCACTTTTCAGGCTCGGTCCATTGGCAATCTGCCAACTTTCCTGGCATCCCGCGGCCTTCTAATAATCCTTTACGGTTACGTGATAAATCTCGAGCTTTACGCGCTGCAACTCTTGCTGCCGCTGCATCGATGCTCTTGCGAACAATGTCTTTGCCTTCACTTGGGTTCTGTTCAAACCAGCTAGTTAAATGATCGTTCATGCTCTTCTGAGTAAAAGATTTTGCTTCGGTGTTGCCTAATTTTGTCTTTGTCTGTCCTTCAAACTGTGGCTCTGCTAGTTTGATGGAAACGATAGCGGTCAGGCCTTCGCGAATATCTTCACCGGTTAAGCGATCTTCCTTCTTGCGAATAAAACCCCACTCTTCACCAAACTTATTTACAACAGATGTAAGTGCGGTACGGAAGCCCTCTTCATGCGCCCCGCCTTCGTGGGTGTGGATTGTGTTTGCGAAGGTATAGACAGATTCGGTAAAACCTGCGTTCCATTGCATCGCAATTTCTAGACTCATCTTATGTTTATTCTCGTCAGCCACAAAAGAGATTATTGATTTATGGGTCTCACCTTTAGTTTGATTTAGATGTTTAACAAAATCAATAATGCCGCCCTGGTAGTGGTAGCGGACATGCAGTGGTTCACCCTTTTCATCAACATGGCCTGGGCGTAAATCTGTGAGGGTTAAAACCAGACCTTTATTTAGGAATGCCATTTCGCGGAAACGTGTTGACAATACTTCAAATGAAAAATCTGTAGTTTCAAAAATTTCTTTCGACGGCCAGAAAGTTACAGTTGTTCCATGATCTGTTGTTGCTTCACCTTTTCTAACCGGTGCTTGTGGAACTCCTAATTTATATTCTTGATACCAATGAAATCCATCTCGTTTAACTTCAACTGCAAGATCTGTGCTGAGCGCATTAACAACTGAGATGCCAACTCCGTGTAATCCGCCAGAAACTGAATATCCACCGTCACCAAATTTTCCACCGGCGTGCAGAACTGTTAAAACAACTTCGAGAGCTGGCTTTTTTTCTACTGGATGCATGTCGACTGGAATTCCGCGGCCGTTATCAACGCATTGCAGTGATCCATCCGGCATAAGAGTTATGTTGATGTCTGTGCAATAGCCAGCTAGCGCCTCATCGACCGAGTTGTCGACGACTTCATAAACCAAGTGATGGAGCCCGCGTTCACCGGTCGAACCGATATACATTCCGGGGCGCTTACGAACCGCATCTAAACCCTCAAGAACAGTGATATTTGAGGCGTCATAGGTTTTCTCACTCATCTAGCACCCCCAAACAAATCCGCTGAGAATTAATCCTCGGCTCTTTTTCTTATAGCAATGCCGTAATCCTAGTCCTTAAATGATTGATGGACTACCGCAAAAGAGCCCTGTGTGGTGGATTAGACGGCTTAAATTACCGAAGTTGTGGGTAGTTACTATCCGGGCGATAGATAAGCGTTTAACCGTAGGTATCTCGTGGGCCGCGGGCACCGCGAATTGTTCGAAGGCCCTTCTTCCAACTTGGAGCGTTTGGGCCGATGAAAACCAAGGTTTCTACTAAAGCGCCTGGGGCAGAGCCTCTAATTGTTTTTAACAACTCTGTAGAAATTATATTTAATTGTGTAGCCCAAGCTGTTGAAGATGTTTGGATTGTTAGCCGGCCATCAACAATTGAAATTGGTAGCGAGTGGGTAGCAATTTCTAATCCAACAATTTTTTCCCAATCAGAGAAAATATTTCCCTCTGCTAACCCTTGTCTCCAGTCTCGGGTATTTATTAATTCGTCTAACGCGAAACCAATTTGTTGTGGATCGCCAATTTGTTCTCGGGGTTGTGCTTCATTATTAGGGCCGCTTGCACGATTGCGCCTTGATTGGTTTCTAAATGCTCGGTAAAGCTCTCGAGCTAAATCGCGGGCCATTATTTCACATCCACAGATTTAGAAATTTTACTCACTTGACCAGACTTCACAAGGAATCTGTCTCCGGATAACTCTTTAGGTAAATCGTTTTCAACTGCAACAGTAATGAAGGTTTGCTGCGCCGATTTGGCTAATTTTATTAGGTGGACTCTTCGCTCTTCATCTAATTCAGAGAACACATCATCTAAAATTAATATTGGTTTTAAACCATCTTTTTCTAATAATTGATAGGTAGCCAGTTTTAAACTTAAAGCAATCGACCAGGATTCGCCGTGGCTTGCATAACCTTTAACTAAATGATCTCCGAGATTTAAAAGCAGGTCATCGCGATGAGGCCCGGTTAAGGTAAGGCCGCGCTCTATTTCGGATGCGCGGGTTACTTTCATCCGCTCCAATATTTTGGTTGAGTTTTCTGAAGGGTTTTGAGTTGCCTCTTCAATGCTGGATTTATAAGTAATAAAAGCTGGTTTTTCTGAGGAAATGTCTCGATAGATTTCTTGAAATATTGGCTCAAACTCTGAAAGTGCTTGAAGTCTTGCTGCAATGATTTCGCCACCAAAGTTTGCAGCTTGCTCGTCCCAAGCAACTAGAGATTCGGTTCCCGCTCTAGATTTCAGTAAAGAATTTCGCTGCCTGACCGCACGTTCATAATCGGAGATAACTCCAGCCATTCTTGGCGATCTTAAAATTAATAGTTGGTCGATAAATTTGCGCCGTTCGCTTGGATCTCCACGGACTAGATCTAAGTCTTCGGGTGAGAAGTAAATTGCTTGAACAATTCCAAAAATTTCTTTCTGACTTCGGACTGGATTTTGGTTTATGCGAGCTCGGTTTGCTTTTTCGCTATTTATTTCCAATTCAACCAGAACCTCTCGATCTGGCAGTTGGGTTTTAGCGCGGACATATGCTGAGGGACTTCCAAGTTGCACTAGTGGTTGGTCGCTAGAGACTCTATGGGATGAGAGAAATGAGAGATATAAAACCGACTCGATGATATTTGTTTTGCCCTCGCCGTTTCGCCCAATAAAGATTGAGATGCCTGGGTTGAGCTCTAGTTCTAGGTTTTTGTATGACCTAAAAGTTGTGAGCGAAAGGTTTGAAATAAACACTTTGTAAATTACTTAAATGGTTAGTAGGTGTTTAAGAGGTGTAACGCATTGGCATTAACAAATATTTGTATGAGGGGTTTGGTGCTCCACTGGGTTCTGACTTTCCAGTAAGCACAGCTGGTTTCTTATCGCCAGTGAAAGAAATGTGAACGAATGGGGCATTAATAGCTTGCAGGCCGTCGGTTAAAAATGTTGGGTTAAAGGCGATATTGATATTTTCGCCAGTGTAATTAATGTTTAACTCTTCGGTTGCTTGTGCATCATCGCCGGTTCCGGCCTCTAATTGCAGGGTGTTGTTACCAAACACCAAACGAAGTGGCACGGTTTTATCGGTTACTAAAGCTACACGTCGGACTGAATCTAAAAATGGCGCAACTTCAATCACTGCTTCGGCTGTTGACTCTGTTGGGAGTAGGTGCCTAAATGGTGGGAAGCTGCCATCTAAAGTTCTTGATGTCATTGTTTTTTCTTCCGAGACAAACCCAACAAGTTTTTCATTGGATGTGGTTGGGGAGAGCGCAAAAGTTATTTGTCCGCCGCTAGCCAAGGATTTTGCTGCGTCGATCAAAGTTCTCGCTCTTAATAGTGTTGCTGCTTCTAACTCTTGATCTTTAGGGTTCCAGTTAATCTCTTTTACCGCCAACCGATATCTGTCGGTTGCAGCTAAAGTGATTGTTGTTTTGTTCATTTCAATATGAACGCCTGTAAGTGTAGGAAGCGAGTCATCTTTTCCGGCTGCAACCGCTACTTGATTAACTGCTGTTGCAAAAACATCTGCGGGAATTTCGCCGGCTGATTGTGGAAGTGTTGGAAGATTTGGATATTCATTCGAAGGAAGTGTAGGAAGTGTAAATTTTGCGCTTCCTGCAGTTACTAAAACTCGGGTGCCATCTAGAACGAAGGTGACAGGTTTTGCTGGAAGAGATCTAGCTATTTCTGCAAGCAATCTTCCTGGAACTAAAACTTTTCCTTTTGTTGCAATGTCCGCATTAATAGTTGCTTTTGTGGAGGTCTCTAAATCTGAACCGGTTAGAGTGATTGAATCGGTTACATCAATCATGATTCCTAGAAGAGCTGTTTGAATCGGGCGCGAAGATAAACTTCGGGCAACCCAATTCACGGCATCGATCAACGGATCGCGTTCAACAACAAACTTCATTCCATCATCCTTCCCTTTAAAAGCGAGATAGCCAACCCACACATGTTCGCCATTCCCCAACCTTTTCTATTTAATTAAGTATTCGTAGTAACTAGAGCTTAAATCTGTGGATATTTAACAAAACCCCTGGTCACCACGCTCAAACTTCTTCCTTTTAAGCTGTGGGGAACCCGTGGATAACCAAGGCTAACTCTTGCTACCGACACCTAAACCCCAACCCAACTCCCTCTTTTCCACAGTTATCCCCAATTTATCCACAAGACGGGGACAACTTTCTACACAAGTTATGTAATTGCCGCCTAATTCCGAGCCTGAAGTTTTATCCGGTTGGTTAACTCTGTGACCTGGTTATAGATAGAGCGACGCTCAGCCATCAACTGGCGGATTTTCCGATCCGCGTGCATGACTGTTGTGTGATCCCGGCCCCCAAAGGTCTGGCCAATCTTCGGCAACGACAACTCTGTAAGTTCGCGGCATAAATACATCGCAATCTGGCGGGCATTGACCAGAACCCGAGATCTTGAGGTCCCACAAAGGTCGTCCAAGGTAAGACTGAAGTAGGTGGCGGTTTGGGCCATGATTGTTGTCGCTGTGATTTCTGGGCCACCAGCTTCCGGGATTAAATCTTTAAGAACAATCTCCGCTAGACCTAAATCAACAGGCTGACGATTTAGCGATGCGAACGCAGTTACTCGAATTAGAGCACCCTCAAGCTCGCGAATATTTGAAGAAATCTTGCTACCAATATATTCCAAAACATCATCAGGAGCATTTAATTTATCTTGGGCTGCCTTTTTGCGAAGAATCGCAATTCGGGTTTCTAGCTCTGGCGGTTGAATATCTGTAATCAAACCCCATTCAAAACGACTACGAAGTCGATCTTCCAAAGTTGTTAATTGTTTTGGTGGGCGATCACTAGAAATAACAATCTGCTTATTTGCATTATATAAAGTGTTAAAAGTATGGAAAAACTCTTCCTGGGTGCGCTCCTTGTTCTCTAAGAACTGAATATCGTCAACCAATAGAACATCTAGGTCGCGATATCGTCTCTGAAAAACCGAGGCTTTATCGTCGCGAATTGAGTTAATAAAATCGTTTGTGAACTCTTCACTAGAAACATATCTAACTCGGACGCTGCCATAAAGCTCCTTGGCATAAGCGCCAATAGCGTGTAATAAGTGGGTTTTTCCTAGTCCAGACTCACCATAGATGAAGAGCGGGTTGTAAGCCTTTGCAGGGGCTTCAGCAACTGCGACCGCAGCCGCATGAGCAAAACGATTAGATGCACCTATAACAAAAGTTTCAAAAATATAACGAGGGTTTAATTGACTTGGCTCAGAGGCAACTAAAGATTTTGAATCTCTGCCTGTTCCAGATTTTGGTTGTTGTTCAATAATGGGATCAACAACATCTTCAACACTTTCTACTTGTAGTGTTTCATCAACAGTGACTGCAATATTTATTTTCTGATCTAGTTTTACTGAAAGTGCCTCATTTAAAATCGCGCGGAGCCGAGTTTCTAAAACATCTTTCGCAAAAGCGTTCGGGGCAGAGAGCAGTAAATTTGAACCACCCTCACCTTGAATCAAACCAAGCGGCTTGGTGAGTGATAGAAAAGCTCGGTGTTGCGGTGACTCAACAGAAACCTCTGCAATCACAGCTCCCCAAAGGGTGGTCAGATCATCGACCTCAAGTAGCGCCATTAGAACCTCTTACTTTCCCAAACCCAAATAAACCAAAAAGGAGTTGTCCACAGAGTTATCCACAGGCTGTGGTCTAAAGTAAAACTTGAGCCTTTTGGCCCTCATTTTCTGTGGATAGAGGGCGAAAGTAGGGGCATTTCCAAGAAATTGCAAGGTGTTATCCACAAATATCTGTTGGACCTAGATAGCTCCTTTTACGCCTGTGGGCAACAATCCCGAGTTTGACCCTTATCAACAGGTGCCCGTAACCTAACCCCCTCATCAAAAAATGAGTAGTTGTGACCCGGCGGGATAAAACCTGCAGGAGAGATCCCCGAAATTCTTAGGAGAGTTTTATGTCAAAGCGTACATTTCAACCTAACGTTCGTAAGCGTGCCAAGAAGCATGGCTTCCGTGCTCGCATGGCAACACGTGGTGGAAGAGCAGTTCTAGCTCGCCGCCGCGCTAAGGGTCGCACCAACATCTCTGCTTAATTGCCGATACCCGTGCTACCAGCCAAGAACCGGTTGCGCACAAGCAAAGATTTTGCTCTAACTACAAAAACTGGATTTCGAGCAACATCTCTATCGCTTGTGGTCTACCTAAAAACAAACTCAAACATCCAAACCAACACCAGTAATTCCAGCGCGCCTCTGGTTGGGTTGATTGTTAATAAATCAGTTGGTGGGTCAGTCGTGCGCCATAGAGTTTCTAGACAACTGCGCCACTTGGCCGCAACTCAAATTTCAAACATTCCTAGTGATAGTCGACTTGTAATTCGCGTTCTACGCAACCAACCAAATTACAAAGTCGAATTAAATGAACTTATGTCAAAAGTTCTTAGCAAAATTCCGGTGGCTTTGTGAGAAAGATATTCGCTTTATTAATTAAATTTTATCAAAGTTGGATCTCTCCAGCTTTTGCACCTCGTTGTAAGTACTACCCAAGTTGTTCAACATACGCATCAGATGCGGTCTCTGAATACGGAGCAAAAGGTTTGGCCATGGCGCTTTGGCGGCTAGTCCGATGCAATCCTTGGTCCCACGGCGGCGTTGATTATGTTCTTACAAAAGAGGCTAAAACACCAATAAAAACCGCCACAACTAGCATGAATGGAAGAATTTAATGGGATCAATTCTAGACCCGCTGTATTACGCAGTTTCTTGGGTAATGGTCACGTTCCACACATTGCTCGGCTATGTCTTCGGTGAAGATTCAAATGAAAGTATCAAGTGGAGCCTTTCAATTATTGGTCTAGTAATTGTTATTCGAATTATTTTGATTCCTCTCTTTGTTAAGCAGATTAAAAGCCAACGTGCATTAACTGCTCTACAACCACATATGAAGGAAATCCAGAAGAAGTATAAAGATGATCGTCAGAAGCAATCTGAAGAGATGATGAAGCTTTACAAGGAGCATAAAACAAACCCACTAGCTTCATGTTTCCCAATCCTTGCGCAAGCACCAATCTTCTTCGCGCTTTTCACGGTTTTAAATGGAATTGCTAGAGATATACCTCATGGTGTTTTAAAAGGGGACTTACTTATTTCAGCACAAGAGGCAAAGTTCTTCGGGGCAAATCTTTCAAATACTTTTTTGAGTAGTGATTCAAACACCCAGACCAAACTTGTAACTGTTCTTTTAATTATTTTCATGTCTGCTACGACCTTCATTACCCAACGCCAGTTAATGGTTAAGGGAATGCCGAAGATGGACTCTTCAAACAACATGATGTTGCAGCAACAAAAAATTATGCTCTATGTATTTCCAGTAATTTTCGCAGTTACCGGAGTTAACTTCCCGGTCGGAGTTTTGATTTATTGGTCAACAACAAACCTCTGGACTTTCGGCCAACAGTTTTATGTGATTAAGAGAAATCCAACTCCAGGGTCTCCGGCATATGAAGAGCTAGCAAAAAAACGAGAGTTGAAAGATAAGAATTCCGGCCTGCCAACAACTGATGAGCCAGGAACCACCATTGTTGATCCAGCAATTGAGCAACCAAGACAGCGCCAACAACCTTCAAAGAAGAAAAAGAAGAAAAAGTAAGAAATCGGACAAATTAGATATATCGGACAAATCGGATAAACCAGCATTTAATCAAAGGGAGAAGTAAATGAGCGAAGTAGTTGAGAAGGCAGAAAAGCTAGACAAGAAGTCTCTAGTCGCCCGCCTTGAAGAAGAAGGCGACGTAGCTGCGGATTATTTAGAGGGGTTACTGGACATTGCAGATCTTGATGGCGACATCGATATCGATGTTGAGAACGACCGAGCCTCTCTAGCTATTGCCGGCGGAGCTTTAGGGCACCTTGTTGGAGACCGCGGCGAGGTTTTAGATGCAATTCAAGAGCTGACCCGTCTTGCAGTCCAGACTTCAACCGGCGAGCGCTCACGCTTAATGCTTGATATTGATAACTTCCGTGGCGACAAAAAAGAGGAGCTAGCAAAACTGGCCCACGAGATCGCCGAGCAGGTTAAGGCATCTGGCGAGTCAGTTAAGTTGCGCCCAATGAATGCCTTCGAGCGCAAGGTTGTCCACGACACCATCCAAGAAATTGGCCTGACCAGCGAGTCTGAGGGCGAAGACCCAAACCGTTGTGTTGTAGTTCTGCCCGAATAACCCTTCTTTTCTGGTGAGTGTTTCACGTGAAACCCTGATCTCTACCTACTTTGGCGAGCGCCAAAAAGAGGTGGCTAGATATGCCGAAATCTTGGCAACCTGGGGAATTGACCGTGGGCTTGTTGGCCCCAAAGAAGGGGAGCGAATCTGGGACCGCCATATTGCTAACTGCATACCCGTTACAACCCTGCTCACCAAAGGAGCCTCGCTCCTTGATATTGGATCGGGGGCTGGGCTGCCAGGAATTGTGATTGCCCTAGCCAGACCTGACCTGAAGGTGACGCTTTTAGAGCCACTCCAACGGCGAATCGACTTCCTTGAAGAGGTGGTTTCCGAGCTCGGGATTGAGATAGCCATAAAGAGGGGGCGGGCCGAGAGCTTTAAAGGCGGCTTCAACTTCGTGACGGCAAGGGCGGTAGCCCCACTTCCAAAACTAGCGTCAGTTTCTTGGCATTTAGTCATGGGCGGCGGCTCCCTTTTAGCCATGAAAGGCGAGAGCGCAGCGGTAGAACTAGAGGCGGCCAGGGCCGAGGCCCCTAAAATCTTTAAAAAAGTGGCAAAGGCAGAGCTTCATGAAATCCAATTAGGCGAGTTGCCACTTGCACGGGTAATTGAACTTAAAAAGGCTGGTTAGATACTCACGTGAATGATTCACGTGAAACATCCAATTCAAAAGTGATTGGGATCAGGCGCCTAAAAGAGCCGATGCCCACACCTTTGAAGACCCGAATTTTCACAGTCGCCAACCAGAAAGGCGGGGTTGGCAAGACGACGACAGCGGTCAATATTGCCGCCGCCCTGGCCATGGGTGGACTCAAGGTTCTTGTTGTTGATCTAGACCCTCAAGGAAATGCCTGCACCGCGCTGGGCATCGATCGCGAGGAGTTGGCTGGAATGTATGAGGTTCTTGTAAAGGACCTTCCACTCTCGCAAGTGGTTACAAAGGTAGCCGGATTTCCGCATCTTGAATGTGCACCAGCAGATGTTGAACTAGCCGGGGCAGAAATAAATATGGTCGGATTTGTCTCGCGCGAATCAAGATTGAAGTTAGCTCTCGACAAATTATTAGCAGAACGCGAAGCAATCGGTGCCCGACTTGATTATGTAATTATTGATTGCCCACCAAGTTTAGGGCTGTTGACTGTAAACGCCTTAACTGCAGCAGAAGAAGTTATGGTTCCGATTCAATGTGAATATTATTCACTTGAAGGTTTAACTTTATTATTAAAAACTCTGCAACAGGTGCAACAAATGTTAAATCAAAAAGTTCGAATTACAACAATTGTTTTAACGATGTTTGATTCCAGAACGCGACTTGCAAACGATGTAGCAAATACAGTTCGCCAACATTTCCCAAATGAATTAATTGATATTCCAATTCCAAGAGCAGTTCGGGTTTCAGAAGCACCATCATTTAATCAGACAGTAATGACTTATGACGCTTCATCTCCGGGTGCGATTGCATACATGACAGTAGCGCGAGAGATTGCCCGACGTGGTTCCGGTGAAGTTTTAGGACAAGCAAACAATTTAAATAATGGAGCACACACCGCATGAGTACTCGCAAAGGTGGATTGGGCCGTGGCCTAGATTCATTAATTCCAACTTCATTAAGTGAACCAATAATCACAAACACTGGTGTGGCAATTGCAGATCAAGGTGAAGTAGATATAAATGCAATTGTTCCAAATCCAAAACAACCAAGAACAATTTTTGATTCCGAAGCTTTGGCAGAACTATCAGCATCGATTAAAGAAGTCGGAGTTCTGCAACCACCAGTCGTCAGAGATATCGGTGGCGGCAAATATGAATTAATTATGGGAGAGCGCAGATTGCGTGCTTCGAAATTAGCTGGTCTAAAAACTATTCCAGTAATTATTCGACAGACCCCAGATAACGAATTACTGCGCGAAGCTCTCCTTGAAAACATTCATCGCAGCCAACTAAATCCGCTAGAAGAAGGTGCTGCCTATCAAAATTTATTAAATGACTTTGGCTACACCCATGATGAACTTGCTATTAAGGTTGGAAAATCTAGACCTGCAATAACAAATACTTTACGGTTGTTAAACCTGCCTGCAAGTGTTCAACGACGAGTGGCCGCAGGAATATTGTCTGCCGGTCATGCTCGTGCACTTCTAACACTTACGGATGAGAGCGAGATTGAAAAGCTAGCCGGGCGTATAGTTTCTGAAGGTTTAAGCGTGCGGGCCACAGAGGAAATCGTTGCCACCCATCAAGGTTCTAAGAGAACCGCAACACCAAAAGCCGGCAAAATTCGCTCACCAAGACTTAAAGAACTTGCTGATGAGATGTCAGATCGCCTGGATACTCGAGTCACCGTTGAACTCGGAAAACAAAAAGGAAAAATCACAATCGAATTTGCAACCCTGGAAGATTTAGAAAGAATTAATAAATTAATTTAATCCGCGTAATTGCATCTCAGTCTTTATAACACCCGCAAGAGATCTAACACCGTCACGAATCCGCTCTGGGCTTGGGTAGCAGTAAGAGAGTCGTAGTGACCAGCTGCCAAAACCATCCGCATAAAAAGCGGTGCCAGGGACATACGCCACCTTTGAAACAATTGCCTTCGGCATCATCGCCTTAGTATCTATCTCAGGTGGAAGTGTCACCCAAACATAAAAGCCACCACCAGGTTTGGTCCAAGTCGCACCAACCGGAAATGTCTCCTCAAGAGTTTCAAGCATTGCATCCCTACGGACTTTGTAAAGCTGAGTGAAAGATGCAATCTGATCTCGCCAAGGTTGGTCAGAGAGATAACTTGAAATTGCTAATTGGGTGAAATTCGATGGGCAGAGAATTGAAGATTCACTTGCAATAACAAGTTTCTCTTTAAGCGCTTGCGGAACTAGTGCCCAACCAATTCGGAAGCCGGGAGCAATAGTCTTTGAAAATGAGCCAAGATATAAAACATTTTCAGAGTCTTCGGCGCGCATCGCATTTGGTGAAGGGCGATCAAATCCGAGCAGACCATACGGGTTGTCTTCAATTACAAAGATTGATTCCTCGCGACAAATTTCTAGAATTTCAGTCCGGCGTTCAGCAGTCAATAAAACACCTGCCGGGTTCTGATAATTTGGAATCAAATACAGAAACTTAATCTTGCGGCCAGTGGCACGAGTCGCGGTTATTGCTTCCCGTAAGGAAATTGGTATCAAACCGTTCTCATCCATCGCGACATGAACCACCTTGGCTTCATATTGATGAAAGGTCCCTAATGCGCCGACATAAGACGGAGCTTCGACCAGAACCACATCACCTGGATCAATGAAGATGCGGGAGATTAAATCAAGGGCCTGCTGTGAACCAGTAGTAACAATTACATCATCGGGGTGCGCCCGGATTCCCTCGAGAGCCATAACATCACAAATCTGCTCGCGAAGTTTTGGATGCCCCTGACCACTGCCATATTGCAGAGCCTCTTGCCCGTTTTCGACAATAAGTTTCTCGACAACACTCGCCATCATCTCCATCGGGAAAGCAGAGAGGTTTGGCATTCCACCAGCGAGCGAAACAATGTCTGGACGAGATGCAACAGCAAAGAGCGAACGAATCTCACTTGGTTTCATCATCGTGGCTCGGTGCGCAAAACGATCAGATAGGTTCTGGATCTCCCCAGTGTGAATGCGCGTGATGTCGTTGCTCATTCTCTAATCCTGCCACAGTTAACTGGGCAGCCGAAGGACTTTTAATTCTTGCGAAGTCCCGCTTTGCGCAGATCTGAAATCTTAAGAGTGCCAGTCTTCGCATCATTTTCGGCAGATAAGTAAAGACGTTGGATTGCGACCATAATCGATTCAACAACAGTCTCTCGAAAAGCTAGATCTGCCAATCGTTTAACATCTCCAGGATTTGATAAATATCCCAAGTCAATACGCACCGTCGGCGCTTTGGTTAAGCGAAGTAAATCCCAAGATTTAGCATGTGTCCGACAATTCAATAAGTCGGTGCGCGCAGTAATTTCTCGCTGCACAAGTGCCGCGAATCTTTCACCAACCACCGAATGCACGCCATGTAAATCATTTCCGTAATAGTAAGTGGCAAGCCCATGCGCCGCGCCATTTTTGTAATTATCGGTATGAAAGGAGATAACCAAATCTGCGCCCGATTCATTAGCTAATTTAATTCGTTCATTTTCACTTGGATCTTTGGCTTTGCTTCGCGAGATAAAAACAGTTACGCCCAGCGCAATTAATCTTCCTTCAAGTCTTTGGGCAATATCAAAAGTTATATCGCGATCTTCCGGTAGCGAGCTTGGGTCAAGAACGATTATTTTATTTGCTAGTGCTGGTCCCCTGATTGCACGATTAGCGTTATCTCGAAGGAGAGTAGGCGCACCACCTGAAACAGTTTTTAATAACCTCATCAAAGACATAATTGTTGCTGGCCCACAAACCCCATCAACTTTTACACCAACAGATTTTTGGAATTCTTTAACCGCACCCTCGGTTCGCGGACCAAAGACCGCATCCACTCGCCCGCAATCAAAGCCCATTTCAATTAGCCGAGATTGAAGTGATGCGACATCATCTCCACGAATCGATTTTCCAGGAACAAAACTGAGAATTCGATCTCCAAGTTTCCACCGGGCTTCATCAATTGCCCGAATTGTCGGCTCATCAATCTGGCCTGAAACTATTAAGCCTCGCTCTTGCTGAAATGCACGGAGGCCATCTTCCTCAACCACACCCAAATTAGTGGATGCGGTTTTTAAAAACCCAAGTCTGGTTAAAGTATTTGTGACCAAGGAAATTACATTGGTCTCCTCACCAGATGGAGACATGAATTTAGATAAACGCTGCTAGTTCTTTAAGAAGTGCTGGCTTTGGCTTTGCGCCAATTACCGTCTTAACAACTTCGCCATTTACATAAACATTGAGGGTAGGAATCGAGGTAATTCCATACTTGATTGCGATCGCTGACTCTTCGTCAGTATTCAATTTAACTACCTTAATTTTTCCGGCATATTCAGTTGCAATCTCATCGAGAATTGGACCAACAGCGCGGCAAGGACCACACCACTCTGCCCAAAAATCTACAAGCACTGGTGTCGAACTCTTTAGAACTACTTCATCAAAAGTAGCTGCTGTTACTGGTTGAGCTGCACTCATTTTTTCCTCTTCTTCTATTAATTGGTGACTAGATGGTTAATTGTAATTAATGTCCGGCTAGAAAGCGCTCTGCATCTAGCGCAGCTTGGCATCCTGAACCAGCAGCAGTAATTGCTTGGCGATATGTGTGGTCGACTAGGTCGCCGCAGGCGAAAACGCCCTTCTGGTTGGTGCGAGTAGATCTGCCATCCACCTTTACATAACCTTCACCATCTAAATCAATCTGGCCAACAAGTAGTTCGCTTCGAGGAAGATGCCCGATGGCAACAAATAAGCCATCAAAGTCTTTATCGCTCTCTTCCCCACTAATTAGATTACGGAGCTTTAAGCCGGTGACTTTATCCTCACCAAGAACATCTATAACTTCGGTATTCCAGATAAATTCAATCTTTGGATTTGCATTCGCGCGCTCAACCATAATTTTTGAAGCACGTAGCGAATCGCGGCGGTGAATTACAAATACTTTACTTGCAAACCTTGTTAAGAAGTTTGCCTCTTCCATTGCGGAATCGCCACCGCCTACAACTGCAATTACTTTCTCTCTGAAGAAAAATCCATCACATGTGGCACACCAGGAAACTCCTCGGCCAGATAAGCGCTTCTCATTTGTTAATCCGATCTCTTTATATGCCGAGCCGGTCGCGAGAATTACAGCTTTTGCTTGAAGAGTGTTTCCAGAGCCATCTTTGATGGTTTTAATCTCTCCTGCTAAATCCATAGAAACTATGTCATCAGTAATTAACTTTGTCCCAAATCTCTCCGCCTGCTTACGTAGCGAATCCATTAAATCTGGCCCCATGACACCTTCTGGAAAACCTGGAAAATTTTCAACATCGGTTGTATTCATTAAAGCCCCACCAGCGGTGACTGAGCCCTCATAAAGTATTGGTGAAAGTTGGGCGCGAGCGGCATAAATGGCTGCGGTGTAACCGGCTGGGCCGGAACCGACAATTACAACCTCATGTATTTCGCTCATGTGCCTACCCTATCTTTCTTCGTCTAGCTAGAAGTTGAATGGCGCTTGTAACTTCACTTACTCGAGTTATTTTGCAGAGCGCTAAATAACCGATTCCACATACAACTAGAACGATGGTTAGGCGCACGATATTCCCACCTGGGATTAAATCACGTAAAAACCAGACTGGAATTGCAACAACGAGAGCTAACGCTCCAAGTTTTAAATAAAAGCCAGTAACTTCAGAGATAGAAACTTTTATTTCAAAGCGACGCAGCAAAAAGATCGTGTTCCAAGCGCCGAAGAAATAACTTAAGGCCCAAGCTCCAGCCAATCCAACCGTCACCCATTGCGGAGGTAGCGAAAGGGCAACCCCAATTGAAACCACCACAGCGATAACATTCATAATTGCATTGCTCAAAACTTGTAATTTAACATTTTCAAATGCATTCAAACCTCGAAGTGCAATTAGATTAATACTCATCGGTGCCAACCCAAGAGCCAGTGCGCTAAGTGTGTACCCCAGATAATTTGAATCTGCTTGAGAAATACCGAAGAAGAGCGTTCCAGTCATCATCGGTCCAAAGAATAAGAATGCAATAGAACTTGGGACGGTTACGATTCCCACCAACCTGATGGCCCGGACAAGTTGGTCGTGAATCAGTGCAGGTTTCTTCTCATGTGCAAGCTTTGAAAGCGCCGGAAGAAGCGCAGTAATAATTGAAATTGTGATAATCGAGTGTGGCAACATAAAGATCAGAAGCGCATTGCTAAAGGGGGTAAAACCGACTCCAGTTTCAATTCCCGCTTCCAAGGATTTCACTGCAGCGCCAGTTGATAAATTCACAGTAACTAAATAACTCAGCTGCGATATCGCAGCAAAAAGGACGGTCCATGTTGCGAGATGCAGTGATTTGCGCAGCTCTGAATCTCGCCAATCAAATCTAAGGCGAATCCTGATATCTGTCTTTGCGATTGCAGGAATCAAAATAAGTGCCTGAGCCATATAACCAACGGTGCAGCCCAGGCTTATCCAGATAATTTGAGAATCCGGAATTGTTGCGACAGTTGGTTGAGTCGAATACATCAAGAACCAGCCAAAGACTCCGATAGCTATTAAGTTATTTAAAACCGGGGCCCACATCATTGGCCCAAACTTTCCCTTTGCGTTAGCAACCTGGCTGAGCAGGGCGAAGAGTCCCATAAAGAGAATTTGTGGCAAGCAGTAACGCATAAATAAAGTGGTAACTTCAAATTCCGGACGACCGATATAACTTGTCGCGAAGAGCCCTACTAGTAATGGCGCAATGACAATCGCGAGTATTACTAGACCAGTCAAGAAAACAAAAGTCACAGTTACCAGGCGGGATATAAATGCACTTCCACCGTCAGCGTCACCAGTTGCACGAACAATTTGAGGCACAAAGACCGCAGTAAGAGCACCACCAATTATTAAGTTATATAAAATATTGGGCATAGTGTTGGCGACATTGAAAGTATCGCCCAACAAGGTAGTTCCTAGAACAGCAACTAAAAGTAAACCACGAACTAAACCAGTGATCCGCGAAACTATGGTACCGACAGCCATAATTGTTGATGATTTTAAAAGTGAATGGTCATTCATCGCTCTTTAACCTGCGCTTCTTCCTAATTCTTCTAAAGCTTTGAATGAGTGCAGATAAAAATAGAACAACTGCAGCCCCGGTTGTGATCCAAGTTGCGATTGGACTTATCACTTGAAGATTAACCGGATAGAACACTGGGTTACCGAGCTGTTTATTCTTATCTGAAAAAATCTTAACTACCAGCGTACTTTTCCCAGAAGTTACTACTTCAACCGGAATCATTACTTGAATCTTTGATGTTCCGCCAACCTCTTGATCAGCAACATCTCCCACCAAAATTTTTCCATTTAAAGTTTCAACCCTAAATGAAATCTTGGCAGGATTAGAAAAATCATTTACTAAAGTAATTGGCAAATTCTGTTTTGAAGAGGTTATAGTAAATCGGCCGGGAGCAAGGCGAATTTTCTGCGAGAGGGCATAAGAAGATGAGAGCAGATCAAGAGCCAACGCGCTTCGAGCACTGGTATCTAGATCTGGATGTAATACCGCTGCACTCTGTCCTTGGAACCTTTCAGATTCATCTTGGGTCATATAAGGATTGTTTAACGCAATAGCTTGCTGGGCCTTTTTATAGGCGGCCATAGTCGAATTACTTAACTTTGGAGGCGTAACAGTTGGATAAATTGCCATCTGATTTATCTGACGATTTAGGAGCTCAGTTAATCGAATAGCCCCATAACTTAAATAGAAATCAGATTTATCCGGAGATAGTTTTGAAATCCAATACGCTGATGGCGAGCCATATGGAAGAGCACTTACTTGATCGCTTCGAGTAATGGCACTTAGTTGATTCAACCAATTTTTCGCTACATCGCCACCGACGCCATTCTCCCCATCCAACAGAACATAATCTGATGTCATTGCTGTAACTTCTTCAATAAGTTGAGCGTCTATAAACCAAACCCTGTTTCCTCTTGGTGGATTGAAAACTAATTGGCCAAGGCGACCATCGTATGAAAGTGAAGCTGTAAGTTCATCATCAATAAACACCCCATCTATTTGGCGATGAGTAGGTTCAGTAATCGTTACTGCAACAATTTCAGCGCTTGCAGCCGGGGCACTTAGTAATAGAAGACTTAGTGCAAATACCGAAGCAATTACCTTTTTCATATCGCTAAATCACCAGATTTCGCAATTAATTTCTTCTCATCTGGATATGCAAGTAGTTCAACTATCTCGTTTAACGGAAACCAGCCCACATCATCCACTTCAGTTAATTGTGGCGCTAACTTTCCGCCAGTCTCTTTAAACAGATAATGATGGACTGTTTTGTGAATCCGATTTCCACCAGCCATAAACCAGAAATTAATTACGCCAAGTTCTTTTGCAATCTCACTTTCAATTCCGGTCTCTTCCTGAACTTCACGAACCGCGGCTTGTTCTGGAGTTTCACCCTCTTCGATATGCCCCTTGGGAAGTGACCAGAGTAAACGTTCGCGGCTCTGATCTTTTAAATCGCGTCGACCAATTAATAAACCTTTGGTCCCGGTTGAATCAATTACTAATCCGCCAGCACTAATTTCATCAACGCGTTTTGCATATGGTCTTTTTGGAGCGGCTTTTTTGGCAGCAGGTTTAGATTGAGAGGTTGGAGAATTATTTAAATTTGGTGGGGTCGGGCCCTTAGGACGTCGTCTCCGACGTTTTTTCCGTTTAGCCTCGCCACCGCCAACAGGCGCCGTGGTCATGGAGCAAGGTTACTGCTCTAGCCTTAGATACTGTGACAACGAACCCGAAAACTATCGCCGCTGACCTCGCGATCTCTGCGCTATCAAGCAAGCCACTTGCATCCCAACTGGCCAAGAAGTTTGCGAAAGCTGGATTCACTCTGGCCTTGGTTGGCGGACCGGTCCGCGATGCGATCTTGGACCGTCTTGGAAATGATTTAGATTTCACAACTAATGCCAGACCCGATGAAACTAAATCAATAATAAAAAAAGATGCAGATTCAATTTGGGAAACTGGTCGAGAATTCGGAACCATAGCCGCGCAATTTGGTGATGTAACTGTTGAAATTACAACTTACCGAAGCGAAAAGTATGAAGCGGAGAGCCGAAATCCAGAGGTAAATTTTGGTGACAACATCGAAGGTGATTTACTACGAAGAGACTTCACAGTAAATGCCATGGCGCTTGAACTCACAACCACACCTCCAACATTTATTGATAACTATGATGGAGTAAATGATTTAGCTCGGAAAGTTTTGCGGACTCCAGGAGCGCCGGAAAATTCTTTCTCAGATGATCCGCTACGAATGATGCGGGCCGCAAGATTTGCAGCGCAACTTGGGTTCGATGTTGATCCAGCAATAATTGCCGCAATAAAAGAGATGGCTGGCCGTATTGAAATAATCTCTGCAGAGCGCATCCGTGATGAATTTGTTAAATTGATAATGTCAGAAAATCCAAGAATTGGAATTGCCCTACTTGTCGATACTGGCTTGGCAGATTTTGTTATTCCTGAAATCCCAAAGTTAAAGTTAGAGATTGACGAACACCATCACCATAAAGATGTTTATGAACACACGCTTAAAGTCTTAGAGCAGGCGATTTCTTTAGAAGAGCGATTGAATGGACCAAACCTAGTCATTCGGTTAGCGGCGCTATTGCACGATATTGGGAAACCAAAAACTCGAGAACTAATTCCAGGTGGCGGGGTTTCATTTCATCACCACGAAGTTGTTGGCGCACGAATGGCTAAAGAACGCTTAAAAACCCTGAGATTTAGCAATGATGTAGTCGATGATGTTTCGTCATTGGTCTTTCTGCACCTACGTTTTCATGGTTATGGGACTGGTGAATGGACCGATTCAGCGGTTCGACGTTATATCCGAGATGCAGAGCACCAGTTAGATCATCTGCATGTATTAACCAGAGCTGATTGCACTACTAGGAATCAACGTAAAGCCGAGAGCCTTGCGCAAACCTATGATTCGCTGGAAGAGCGAATTTTGAAACTTATGGCAGAAGAAGAGCTAGAGAAAATCCGGCCTGATTTAGATGGTTTAGAAATCATGGCTATTCTAGGAATTTCACCATCACCGATTGTTGGCCGTGCCTATCAATACTTATTAGATTTAAGAATGGATCGCGGACCACTTGGTCCAGATGTTGCAAAAGCTGAATTGCTTAAGTGGTGGAGCGAGAATCAGTCGAAAATTTAGATTTTCGCAGTAATACCAATGCAGCGAGTGTGTATGAAATCGCAATCAACCAAGGCAGAACTAAAGAGACACCACTTGGCGGCAGGGTTAGTGCAGCAATCATTGCACCAGAAACTATTGCACCATTTACAGCAACATCATAGAAAGCAAATATTCGCCCACGAAACTCATCAACAATCTTGGACTGGACTAAAGCATCATTAGTGATTTTGTAACTTTGGCCAAAGCCCCCGACAAAAAATGCTGTCAAAATCAGCATGAATTCATTTGGAAAGAGACCAAAAACTATCAGGAAACCAATTGGAGCAATCATAGAAATTCGCATCCATTTGTGTCGACCAAACTTTGCGACACCATAAGGCCCAGCAAGCGCACCCAAGCCAATTCCAATTCCAGCAATCGCTAAGGCATAAGCAAAACCTCTTAGACCAGCATCGGGGTCGCTTGGATCATTAAATGTATTTCGCTCTAACAACAGCGCCATCAAAGTAAGTGCGGTGATGCCACCTCGCTGAACACCAGTCCCAAAAATTCCGCGCAAAGCATCGCCATGCTTTTTTAAGGCGTTAAATCCTTGTAGTACCTCTCCGAAACCACGAACCTCCTGTGAAACTTCATGAGACTGTGGACCAATTTCAGATTTACCCAAACGCGAAGCAAAGATTGCAGCGAGCAAATATCCACCAGCGCTAATTAAAATCAGAACGCCATCAACAAAGTCACCAGCATCTGTTAAATCCAAGGCGTTTTTAACTGCAATTCCAAGCCCACCGCCGATAACAACAGAAATGGTTCCACCAGTAACAGCTAAAGCATTTGCTGAAACTAAAACCTTTTTACTAACCATCAATGGAAGACCGGCTGATAGCCCCGCAAGGATTAAACGATTCGCACCAAAAGAGAGCAGAACAAAGAGAGTTAACACAATTCCAGTCGAACCTTTGTAAATCAGATAAGCGATAATTAAGAGATCTAGTGAGCGAAATAAATTAGCAAATTGAACTACTCGTTTTCGGCTAAACCGATCTAGAAAAATTCCAACATATGGGCCAACAACTGAATATGGAAGTAGAACTACAGCAAAAGCTAGTGCTGCTTTAAATGCATCTGGCTGGCGCTCTGGCGAAAACAAAATAAAGGATGCCAGTGCCGACTGAAACATTCCATCAGTAAGTTGTCCAGTCCACCTCACCCGAAGCAATTTAGGAAGTGAGCCAAACCGAGCTATTAGCTTCATAGCGCAAAGCGTAATCACCAAAGTTGGATTATTCTTAGCCATTATGTGGTCGCGCCGAGATAACATCGATTATTCACTTGATCGTCGCTCAACCTTGCTTGCACTCTTCCGTGGTTCATCTTCCGCAATGGATGCGTGTGATGCAGATCCATATTTAAAGCGTGCAGCAAAGCATCACGGTGAAATTACCTCTAGACCTTGTCCGGTCTGTAAAAAAGTAGAGATTCGAGAATTGCGATACGCATTTGGGGATCAACTTGGCCAATATTCAGGTCGGATTAAATCCTTACCCGAATTAGATGAGATGCAGAATGAATATGGTGAATTCCGGGTTTACACCGTCGAAGTTTGTTTAGAGTGTGGGTGGAACCACCTTATTTATTCATTCCTGTTGGGAGATGGGCGAACTCGGAAAGCACCACGAAAGGTGCACACCCTTGAAGATGACGATTGGAAACCAGCCCGTGAATTAAAGAGCTGGCATCTTCATGAGAAATCCCTAAGAGGCCGTTAATTTTAAGATTTGGAAGGTAGCCTTAAGTAATGAAGATTTTGCAGGGAAAACTATTCAAAATAGGTGTTTTCACTATTGGGGGCGGTTTCATCCTTGGAGTTCTCGGATTTGCCTATGCTTACTTTGCTGTAAGCATTCCTGATCCAAATGCATTTGTTAATAGTCAATCAACAATTATTCAATATGCAGATGGTCAAGAAATTGGCCGGCTCGGTTCGGAAAATCGACAAGTTGTAAAGCTTGCAAACATTCCACTTCATGTCCGCCAAGCTGTCATGGCGGCGGAAGATCGCAATTTCTACACTCAGAGCGCAGTAAGCCCAATCGGAATCGCCCGCGCTTTTTTCAACAACTTGAAATCTGGTTCGCTAAACGCCCAAGGTGGGTCGACGATTACCCAGCAATATGCAAAAACGGCTTTCTTAACCCCAGAGCGAACAATCACAAGAAAAGTTAAAGAACTTATTATTGCTATGAAGCTGCAGAACCAGATGTCGAAAGATGACATCTTAGAAAGTTATTTAAATACAATTTATTTTGGTCGTGGTTCATATGGAATTCAAACCGCCTCTGAAGTTTATTTCAGTAAGAGCGTAAGCCAAATATCAATTTCAGAGGCTGCAATCTTGGCAAGTATTCTACGTTCACCAGGTTATTACGATCCTTCATATGGCAAAGAGAACACTGCAAGGTTAAAAGCGCGTTGGCAATATGTAATAGATGGCATGGTTTCAAAGGAGTGGTTGACCGCCGATGCTGCGGCAAAATTAAAATATCCAGCAATTCGAGAACGTGTAACTTCAGGAGCGCTTGCCGGTCCTAAAGGTTATGTAATGTCTTGGGTAGTTCGGGAATTAGAAAAATTAGGATTTACCGAGTCACAATTACAAACCGGCGGATATGTAATTAAAACAACGCTTATACGCAAAAACCAAGAAGCCTCGGTCCGGGCTATGGATGCGCGCGGCCCAAAAAACACTCCCGAGAATTTTAATCAAGCCCTAGTTTCAATTAGGCCAGGCACTGGTGAAATTGTCGCTCTTTACGGTGGAAAAGATTACTTAGTAAAACAATTAAATGGTGCAACGCAATCAATTACTCAAGCCGGATCTAGCTTTAAACCATTTGCTTTAGTTGCGGCGCTGGAACAAGGAATCCCACTTTCTTCAATCTGGAGTGGAAAATCCCCACAAGTTTTTGATGATTTAGGTAAGCCATATCCAGTCTTTAATTACGGCAACAAGCAAGAAGGGGAAATTGATTTAACTTACGCAACCGCAAATTCGATTAACACGGTTTATGTGCCACTCGGAATTGCAGCCGGACTTGAGAACGTTGTAGATGTTGCAAGACGAGCAGGAATTCCTACCTCGGTTGCACTTATTCCAACTCCATCAATTTCACTCGGTGTTGCCTCGCCTCACGTGATTGATATGGCTGCGGCATATGCAACTTTTGCCGCGAATGGAATTTACGCAACCCCATTCATAATTAAAGAAGTATTGGGTTCAAATAAGGGCGTCCTTTACGAAGGAAAAATTCAAGCGCAGCAAGTATTTCAACCTGATGTGATGGCAGATTTAACTTATGCACTTTCCCAAGGAACACTGTCTGGAACAGGTGTAGCAGCAGCAAGTGGCGTCGGTCGCCCAACAGCTGGCAAGACCGGAACAACTACTGACAATGCATCAGCTTGGTTTAACGGTTACACCCCAGAGTTTGCAACCACGGTAACAATGTTTATGGATAACGCTTCCCTGTCACTAAATGGAATTGATGGAAACTTTGCATTCACTGGCGGAACTTTCCCGGCACAAGTTTGGAATACATATACAAAGCTTGCTCAAAAGGGAATGCCCGCAACCCAATTCCCAGAGCCAGCATATGTCGGCGGTACCGATTCAGTTTCATATTTGGATGCAG
>JBILDT010000145.1:0-2998 GCA_044352485.1 Candidatus Nanopelagicaceae bacterium | reverse complement strand
TCAGATTAAAACTGGTGCACCAGCACGTAGCGAACGAGTTGCAAAATACAACCAACTTCTGCGCATCGAAGAAGAGCTAAGTGATTCTGCACTTTATGCCGGCCGCGAAGCATTTCCTCGCTTCAAGGGCTAATCTTTAATTGCAATGGTTAAAAAAAGTAGCACATCTGCCCGCTGGTTAGTGGTCGTAACTGTTGCTTTCATTTTGGCCATCACGCTGGCTCCACCACTTCAGGATTACTTTGCCCAACGCGCACAAATCAATTCATTGCGCGCGCAGGTTAATGACAGCAACAACGCTTTAGAAAAAGCGCGCGAAGAATTAGCAAAGTGGAACGATCCAGAATATGTTGCAACCCAAGCCCGTCAAAGATTGCACTTTGTATTTCCTGGTGAGCGCCAATATATAGTTTTAGATGCACCTAAATCTGAAGAAGAAGCCAACGGCCCAGTCGCACCAATATCAACGTTAATTCCAAATGGTCTTCCTTGGTATGGCCGATTGATTGCTTCAATAACAACAACGAATACCAACAAATGAACGAAAGACCAACTCAAGAAGATTTAGCGGTAATCCAGAATCAACTAGGTCGAACCCCAAGAGATGTTCATGCAATTTCTTATCGTTGTCCTTGCGGCAAACCTGCAGTTGTTGCAACTCCGCCACGACTTTCTGATGGCACACCATTTCCAACTTTTTACTACGCAACTTGTCCAAGACTTACCGGTGCAATTTCAACTCTGGAAACAACTGGCATGATGGCTGAAATGCAGGAACGCCTTGGCACAGATAAAAATTTAGCAAATGCATATCAGAACGCTCACAAGCAATACGAAGCCGCACGAAATGAATTAGGAATGGATGTCCCAGAAGTTAAGGGAATTACTGCAGGTGGTATGCCTGATCGAGTTAAATGTTTACACTCACTCGTGGCTCATTCCCTAAGCGCCGGACCCGGAGTAAATCCCCTTGGAGATGAAGCACTAGCAGCGCTACCAAAATGGTGGCTCAATGATTCATGCGAAGCAATAACAGAGGAAAGTAAATGACCCGTGTAGCAGCAATAGATTGTGGAACAAATTCCATCCGACTTTTAATTGCGGATATCACCGGCGATAACTTTCAAGAAATTACCCGCGAAATGGAGATTGTTCGCCTTGGTCAAGGCGTTGATGCCACAGGAAAATTCGATTCAGAAGCAATTGAACGAACACTCACCGCCACAAGAAGATATGCTGAAATCATTGCAAGTAAAGGCGTCGAAAAGATTCGCTTCTGTGCCACATCTGCAACAAGAGATGCAAGCAATCGTGATTTATTCATCGATGGAGTCCGCGAAATTCTTGGTATCGAACCCGAAGTAATTCCCGGGACTGAAGAAGCCGAACTTTCGTTTATCGGCGCCACAAAAGGTTTAGTTCATACCGAATCCCCATACCTCGTTGTTGATATCGGAGGCGGCTCTACCGAATTCGTTCTTGGCACAACTGAAGTCGAATATGCCAAGTCAGTAAACATTGGCTGTGTCCGCATGTCCGAGCGCCATTTAAACAAAGCACCACAAGATCCACTAGCAATTCAGAGAGCGATCCGAGATATCGATGATGCAATTGCCGAAGCTGCTTACATAGTGCCAATCAAAGAAGCCAAAACTTTAATTGCAGTAGCCGGCACTGCAACTACAGTTGCCGCAGCCGCACTAGGCCTTAGTGAATACGATCGTCATGCAATTCATTTGTCAAGAATTCCTGCCGCAAAAGTTTTCGAAGTTGCACAAATGTTCTCACTCATGTCTCGCGAAGAAATCACAGCACTTGGCTATATGCACCCGGGCCGCGTTGATGTAATCGCAGCAGGATCACTTGTTTTATCCCGAGTAATGCTGGCAACAGGAGCCACCGAATTTGTTGCATCAGAATCTGATATTTTGGATGGAATGGCTTGGGCACTAGACTGACGCTTTCCTAATTGGCCCCCGTAGTCCAATGGCAGAGACAGAGGACTTAAAATCCTTCCAGTGTCGGTTCGAGTCCGACCGGGGGCACCAAATCTAGTAATCGGTATTTAACTCTGTTCGCAAACAGGTCAAATAAACTTGCTTGCTGGCTAGGTTACAAAACTTTGTTATATATCTACACTAGTCAAGTGAAAAAGTTCCTTATTCCCGTGGTGAATCTTTTTCTTGTAATCAATCTAGTTTCAGTCCCTGCAGCGAATGCTGTTTTAGCAAACCCAACACCTGTCTGCGTTTCTGGAACCTGCACAATTAATTTTGATACGACGGGTGATTACTATCTTTGGAGTGCTCCGACAACAGGAACTTATACTTTCCAGGTATGGGGCGCACAAGGAGGATCGGCTTTAAATACAAGTGGAACCGTTTTGCAATCAGGCCCATTAGGGGGATATTCAGCTGGCAACTATTCACTAACATCAGGTCAAGCTGTATATGTTTATGTTGGTGGTCAAGGTTCAGGTAGCACCAGTACGTATGCTGCAATCTCTGGTGGATTCAATGGCGGCGGAATCGGTTACAACGGCGATGCAAATGGAAGAGCGGCAAGTGGCGGCGGCGGTTCAGACATAAGAATTAATTCAAATTCTCTTTCAAATAGAGCGATAGTTGCCGGTGGAGGCGGCGGCGGAAGATACTTCACAGGCTACGGAACACAGTCCGGTAGTTTCGGCGGAGGAACTTCTGGTGGTGCTGGTGCAACCGCTAATTATGACGCTTCATATGGTTATAACGGTAAAGGTGGGACGCAATCTGCCGGAGGTGCTGGTGGTTACAATTGGCATCAAGCCCCTGCGGGAACTAGCGGAAATGGTGGAAATGGAATTTCAGCTCTGCACCAATACGGTTCAAGCGGTGGAGGTGGTGGCTACTTTGGTGGCGGAGGTGCCGGTGCAGGAATGTCGCCAGGTGGCGGATCTGGATATGTTGGCGGTGTTACAGCTTCAACAATTACTGCAGGAAATGCATCAATGCCTAATCCG
>JBILDT010000144.1:0-3029 GCA_044352485.1 Candidatus Nanopelagicaceae bacterium | reverse complement strand
CAACTGTTTCGATTCCTGAACTAGGCGATAAGCAAGTTGCAATTAAAACTATTTGTTCAGGAGTCAGCACTGGCACTGATAAGTGGGTAATCTCGGGCCGTTTCGAGTGGGGCAGCTTTGGATTTCCACTAGTTCCTGGTTATCAGCGCAGCGGAATTGTCGAGGCTGTCGGATCTAAAGTTACAAATGTAAAGGTCGGACAACAAGTGTTTGCAACTGCCAGCATCAATTATTCAGATGCGACTGCGGGCTGGGGAGCACATACTAGTTTTGGGATCTGCGAAGACTTTGAAGTCTTCGATGCGACAGGTATCCCCGCAGCGCGTTCGGCATTTGGGGTTGTTGCGCAGGTGGGATTTAACGCAGCATCAAGAATCATTGGCAAGGTCGGAGATCGAGTTCTGGTAATTGGAGATGGTGTAATCGGCGCAAGCGGCGCACTTAGTGCAAAGGCACGTGGTTTCGAACCACTTCTACTTGGACGCCATGACTCAAGATTAGAAAAGATAAATTCACTAGGAATTCAAACCGCAAATTCAAATATCGTTACCCAGAAAGCGCTCTCTGACTTTGCGCCAATCGCGGTAATTGACACAGTTCAAAGTCCAGAGGCTTTTGAACTTTACTATCGCGCCCTTCCTGCAACCTGGGCGGCTGAAACCTTTGGTAACTCACGCACTGGTATTGGTCAGATTATTTTCAGTGGTCACACTCCTGATGGTGCCAATACCTGGGCCGATATGGCACATTTACAGAAGCAAGAATTAACAGTGCACTTTGTTTCAGGTTGGGTGGCGAATCGACTTGCTCAAACATTAGAGTTGATGAAGTCAGATGCTCTTAGTTTAGAGAAAATTGCTACTGAATATTCAGCCGATGACGCGAGTATCGAGAAATTATTTAGCAATATCGCAGCAGGCAAGAATCCTGATATCGCCGCCTATATTAATTGGGCGTAAATTCTTCGCTGATAAAGCTCTTTCCGATTAAAGCTCTTGCCGCCAACAGACTCGGAACAACTCCAGCGCTAAGTGCTTGAACCGCAATGTTTCCAAATAGCGTTGATTCAACCGGGCCAGTCTTAACCCTTACGCCACAAGCATTCGCAGTCAATTGATTTAGCAGCGAAATTTGAGATCCACCACCAAGAATATGAATAGTCGAAATTTTCTTTCCAGTTACTTCCTCAATTTCTGAAATAGTTTTCTGGTAGGCCGCAGCTAAGCTTCGCAAAATACAAATTGTGAATTCACCCTTAGTCCGTGGTGGATTAATTCCCTTTTCAACACAATACGCAACGATGCGCTCTGGCATCTCGCCAGGTGATCGAAATCTTGGATCATTTGGGTCTATCAGTGAATTGAAGTTCAGGCTTCTGCTGGCCTCATCAACCAACTGCGGAATTGTCCACTCTTCATTCGAAGCTCGCCAAGTTCTGCGGCACTCTTCTAGCAACCACATTCCTGTTACATTTTTTAAAATGCGCACTGTGTTTGCCGCACCAAGTTCATTTGTTAGATTTGCAGCCAGCGCCTGCTTAGAAGTCACTGGGACATCACTTTCAATTCCGACGAGAGACCAAGTTCCACTTGATATGTATGCCTCGGAATCTCGATCGCCAAATGGAATTCCAGCGACCGCACTAGCAGTGTCATGAGACGCTGTTGCAACAACCTTTATTCCATCAAGTGCCCCGAAGCCCCTAATTGTTCCAATCTCGGCACCAGGCTCGTGCAATTCTGTAAAAATTTCGTTACGCAGTCCAGCTAACTCAATTAATGGATAGTCCCAATTTCGTTTCTTCACATCCAATAACTGAGTTGTAGATGCATTTGTAACTTCGGTTGAAATCTTTCCAGTGAGTTCAGCATTTAACAGATCAGGGATCAGCAAGAATTTACTTGCTGCTTTATACGACTCATCGTTCTTAGCAGAGACCAATTGATACAAGGTATTGAAGTTCAAGAATTGAATCCCCGTGTCCTGATAAATCCGTTCTTCTCCCAAACGTGAGACGAGCTCTTCAAAGGCCGGAAATGTCCTAGGGTCTCGATAAGAGTGGACCTTGGAAATTAAATTGTCCTTGCTATCCAACAATCCATAATCGACTGCCCAAGAATCAATTGCTAAAGATACTGGTGCGCCTTGCACTAAGCACTTTTCAATTCCGATTATTACTTGCTCAGTCATTAGCTTCCAATCCCATAAAATCGCCCCATCTTTATCTTCAAAGATTTCATGAGCAAAGCGATGCACAATTTCTAATTCGATTTTCTCTGTTGTCACTCGACCAATTGCTACTCGACCACTAGTTGCACCTAGATCAACTGCGATGAAATTAGCCACGACTACCTTAAGAATGCAGCAGCGACTCCACCATCAACCGGAATATGTAATCCAGTTGTTAGTGGCAGATCAGATGCGCAGAGAACAAATACGGCTGCTGCTATGTGATCTGGAAGAACTTCTTTCTTCAAGATTGTGCGTTGGGCGTAATACTCGCCTAACTTCTCCTCTTCGACACCATAAACAGCTGCGCGCTGGGCGCCCCAACCACTTGCAAAGATTCCAGATCCTTTAACTACGCCATCTGGGTTTACACCATTTACTCGAATTCCATATGCGCCGAGCTCTGCAGCAAGCAACCGAACTTGATGTGCCTGATCGGCTTTAGTAGATCCGTAAGCAACATTATTTGGCCCTGCAAAAACTGAATTCTTTGAAGAGATATAAATGATGTCACCACCCATTTGAGCAGCAATCATTGCCTTCGCACTCTCTCTAGAAACTAAGAATGAACCTCGTGCCATTACATCGTGTTGGATATCCCAATCCTGCGCTGTGGTTTCAATCAGTGGCTTACTAATTGAAAGACCAGCATTGTTTACGACTAAATCAATGCCACCAAAGGCAAGAACACCGGCATCAATAGCAGCACTAACTTGTGCTTCATCTGTCACATCAACCGCAACTGCAATAGCTTTATCTGGGCCGCCAAGTTCGGTTGCAACACTTTGAGCAGATGTTAA
>JBILDT010000023.1:0-10609 GCA_044352485.1 Candidatus Nanopelagicaceae bacterium | reverse complement strand
GCTGGATATCAAGTGTCTACAAGTGGAGCTGCCGAACGCCAAGGTGTTGTGCACCGATTAGACGTTGGGACCACAGGTCTAATGGTGATTGCAAAGAATGAAAATTCTTACAGTAATTTGAAGCAACAATTTCGAGACCGAACTGTAACTAAGGTTTATCACGCATTAGTTCAAGGTCATATGGATCCAACTGAAGGAACAATTGATGCGCCAATCGATCGTCATCCAAGAGAGGATTATCGATTTGCAGTTGTAGCAGATGGAAAACCCAGCATTACGCATTACAAAGCACTTGAATTCTTTCCAGCGGTATCGTTGTTGGAGATTGAGTTAGAGACTGGTCGCACACATCAGATTCGAGTTCACTTTTCGGCGCTTCGCCATCCATTGGTTGGGGACATGACTTACGGCGCAGACCACACAATTGCAGAGCGCCTACAAATTGTTCGACCTTGGCTTCACGCCCGCGAGTTGAAATTTATTCACCCATCCTCGGGCTCCGAGATTGCTTTCTTCTCGGAATATCCGCCAGACCTGACACGCTGCCTAGAAATATTGGCCAAGGGCCAACTCCCTGAAGCGCAGTAGTAATCTCACCTAAATGTCCGCAGATCCAGGCTTCGTCCACCTACATGTTCATACCGAGTATTCGATGCTCGATGGAGCTGCTCGGGTTGATGAATTGGTTTCGCAAGTTGCAAAAGAGGGAATGCCAGCAATTGCAATTACGGATCACGGAAATGTTTTCGGCGCCTATGAATTTAACAAGAAGGCGAATGCTGCAGGCGTAAAACCAATTATTGGGATTGAAGCTTATGTAGCTCCAGAATCAAGATTTGAAAAGAGGCGCGTTAAGTGGGCCGATGGCGGTGAAGATGATGTCTCGGGCGGTGGCGCATATACCCATATGACGATTCTTGCGGAGAACAACGTTGGGCTTTCTAATCTTTTTAAACTCTCTTCACTCGCCTCCCTTGAAGGTTATTACTACAAACCACGGATGGATCGAGATTTACTCTCAAAATATGCAAGTGGTCTAATTGCGACGACAGGTTGTCCGGGTGGTGAAATTCAGACTCGGCTTCGTATGGGTGCATATAAAGAGGCGATAGCTGCTGCCAGTGAATTTCGGGACATCTTTGGTGCCGAGAATTTTTATCTGGAAGTTATGGATCACGGAATTGATATTGAAACCAGAGTCAAATCAGATTTACTAAAACTTGGTAAAGAACTTGGATTGCCATTACTTGCGACAAATGATTTGCACTACACACATCATGCGGATGCCGCTTCTCATGAGGCGCTGCTCTGCGTTCAGTCTGGCTCGACGCTAGCAGATCCTAAGCGATTCAAATTTGATAATAACGAGTTCTATTTAAAGAGTGCAGCTGAAATGCGCAGACTCTTCGCTGATATTCCACAGGCTTGCGACAATACATTGCTTGTAGCCGAGCGCTGCAATATAAAGATGCGCGAAAATGAGAATCTTTTGCCACAGTATTCAGTACCAGCTGGCGAAACCGAAGATTCTTGGTTGCGCAAAGAGGCGAACAAGGGTTTGCTTGCAAGATTAGATGGCAAGGTGGATGCCACATATCAAGAACGTTTAAATTATGAATTAGATGTAATGATCAAGATGGGTTTCCCTGGATACTTCTTAGTTGTATCTGACTTATGTTCGCATGCCAGAAGTGTTGGTATTCGAGTTGGTCCAGGTCGTGGTTCAGCGGCTGGTTCGTTGGTTTCTTATGCGCTTGGCATCACAGCGCTAGACCCAATCAAACACGGACTTCTCTTTGAGCGTTTTCTAAATCCAGAACGTATTTCGATGCCAGATATTGATCTGGACTTCGATGAAAGAAGACGTTCCGAAATGATTGCATACGCAACCCAGAAGTATGGCGAAGACCGCGTTGCACAAATCATTACTTACGGCACGATTAAATCAAAGCAAGCTCTTAAGGATTCAACCAGAGTTCTTGGTTACCCATATGCGATCGGTGACAAATTAACTAAAGCGTTGCCACCATCTGTTATGGGTAAAGATATTTCACTTGCTGGAGTATTCGATACAACGAATGAACGCTATGGTGAAGCCGGAGAATTCAGATCTTTATATGAGTTAGATCCAGATTCAAAGCGAATTGTTGATACTGCTCGTGGGCTAGAGGGCTTGAAGCGCCAGTGGGGTGTTCATGCTGCAGGCGTGATTCTAAGTAAAGAACCTCTGTTAGATGTGATTCCAATTCATCGTCGCGAAGCAGATGGCGCAATAATTACGCAATTCGATATGGGCGCGTGTGAATCTATCGGTCTGTTGAAGATGGATTTTCTGGGACTGCGAAATCTCTCAGTCTTAGATGATTGTTTATTAAATATAAAGGCAAATAAGGGCATTGATTTAGATCTTGCAACGCTTACTCTGGATGACACAAAGACATATCAATTACTTGGACGCGGTGAAACACTCGGGGTATTCCAGCTCGACGGTGGGCCGATGCGAGCCCTGCTTCGACAGATGAATCCGGATTCTTTCGAAGATATATCTGCAGTTATTGCTTTATATCGCCCGGGACCGATGGGCGTAAATGCACACAATGATTACGCAGACCGCAAAAATAAAAGACAGGTAGTCGTTCCGATTCATCCTGAATTAGTGGATGCGCTCTCTGAAATATTGGGGGATACCTACGGGCTTATTGTTTATCAAGAGCAGGTTATGGCGATTGCACAGAAGGTTGCTGGATTTAGTCTTGGTCGCGCAGATCTTCTACGAAAAGCGATGGGTAAGAAGAACAAGGACATTCTTGATAAGGAGTATGTAAATTTTGAGAAGGGTATGACCGATAACGGATTCTCGAAATCGGCCATCGATAAATTATGGGAAACGCTTATTCCATTCTCGGACTACGCATTCAACCGGGCACATAGCGCCGGATATGGAATGGTCTCGTATTGGACTGGATATTTAAAGGCAAACTATCCAACCGAATATATGGCCGCACTTCTTACTTCGGTGAGAGATGATAAAGATAAGAGCGCTCTCTATTTGAATGAGTGCCGTCGGATGGGAATTAAAGTATTGCCACCGGATGTAAATGAATCTCAATCTGATTACACACCACTGGGCAATGACATTCGCTTTGGGCTAACAGCCATCCGAAATGTCGGGGAAAATGTCGTGGCTTCGATTGTTGCAAATCGCTCAGCTTCTGGTCGCTACGAATCCTTCGGAGATTTCTTAACCAAGGTCGACGCAAATGTTTGCAATAAGAAGACAATTGAATCTCTAATCAAAGGTGGCGCTTTTGATTCGCTAAACCACCCTCGCAAGGGTTTGACGCTGATTTATCTCGAGGCAATTGATTCAGTCATGGAAGCAAAGCGAGCTGAGTCAATCGGGCAATTTGATCTATTTGGCAGTGGAATGTCTTCGCAATCTTCAACGATTACAAATGTAGAGATTGACATTCCAAATCAAGAGTGGGAGAAAGCGCTACTCCTTAGTTACGAACGGGAGATGCTCGGACTTTATGTTTCGGATCATCCGCTATTAGGGGTAGAGCACTTACTTCGTTCTTCAACAGATATGCCAATTAGCCAAGTAAATGATGAATCAATTGGCCACGAACAGATCGTAACAATAGGTGGATTAATCACACAGATTCAACGTAAGGTTTCAAGACGTGGAGATTCGTGGGCGATTGTTACTATCGAAGATCTCGAGGGCGCAGTAGATGTTATGTTCTTCTCGAATTCCTACACTCAACACTCTATGAATCTCGTGGAAGATCGAATCGTGATAATTCGGGGACGAGTAGATAAGCGCGAAGAGCAGGTCAAGATTATGGCCCTGGATTTATCTACACCTGATATCTCGCTTGCCCCAACTGGACCGCTAATAATTTCTATGGATACGGTTCGCTGCACACCACCAGTTGTAGACCGAATAAAAGAAATTCTCAGGTCTCATCCCGGCAAACGAGAAGTCCATCTGAAACTTGATGATGGTCGCAAGAGCCTGGTTATGAAAATCGGCGATGATTTGAGAGTTACCGCATCGCCAAGTTTGAGCGCTGACCTCAAGGCAATTCTCGGCCCCGACTGTCTGGTTTAGATTAGAATTGGCGAGTGAATCCCACTGCCATTAGAACTGTTGATTTTCGTGGGCGATCTTTATCGAAATTGGGATATCGAACCGAACTGCCTCGTGCAGAACTAGATATCGAAGCGGCGTTGATAAGTATTGCACCGATACTGCAGAGCGTTAAGAGTGGTTCAGAATCTACACTCTTAGATTTATGCGAGAAGTTTGACGGTGTTCGTCCAAAATCGATCCGAGTTCCGATAGCTGAAATTAAATCTGCACTCGATTCGCTAGATTCTGATGTCAGGCTAGCGCTAGAAGAGGCAATTCGCAGAGTTACAAAAGCTCATACTGATCAATTAAGAAGTGAGATTTTTACGCAGGTTGTTGCAGGTGGAGAAGTCACTCATAAACAAATACCGGTAGATCGGGTTGGGCTTTATGTTCCAGGCGGTCGAGCGGTATATCCAAGTTCAGTAATCATGAATGTAGTTCCGGCTCAAATCGCTAAAGTCGCCAGCATCGCTGTTGCTTCACCACCACAAATCGAAAATGGTGGCCTTCCCAACAGAACAATTCTTGCCACATGCGCGCTGCTTGGTATTACCGAGGTTTATGCAATCGGAGGAGCGCAAGCTATTGCGATGTTTGCTTACGGTGTCGAAGAAGTTTGTGAAAGCGTTGATGTAATCACGGGACCCGGAAATATTTACGTAGCTGCTGCCAAACGAGCATTGCGTGGCTTAGTCGGAATTGATTCAGAAGCGGGGCCTACCGAAGTCGCGATAATTGCCGACCAGAGCGCTAATGCCAATGAAGTCGCTGCAGATTTAATAAGTCAGGCCGAGCACGATGTTATTGCAGCGGCAATTTTGATTACGGATTCACCAAAATTGGCTGAAGCGGTGCAGGTTGAATTAGGTATAAAAGTCTCAAAGACTAAGCACGAAGAGCGAATTCGAAGCGCGCTCTCCGGAAAGCAATCTGCAATCGTGCTTGTTGATTCGATCGACCAAGGCGTTGATGTAGCAAATGCTTATGCGGCCGAGCACCTTGAGATTCAAACAGTTAATTCAAAGCAAGTCTCCAAGCAAATTAGAAATGCTGGTGCAGTATTTATTGGTCGATTCACACCAGTTTCCTTAGGAGATTATTCCGCTGGTTCAAACCATGTTCTACCTACTGGCGGTTGCGCATGTCATTCAAGCGGGCTCTCAGTTCAAACTTTTCTCAAGGGCGTAAGTTTCGTTGAATATAACGAGAGCGCTTTCACTGAAATTGCAGCAAATGTAATCACTCTAGCTAACTCGGAAGATTTACCAGCACACGGTGAAGCTATGAGTGCACGCTTTGAAGGTAAGAAGTAATGGCGATGGAAAATAACCAGGCCTGGCCAAGTTGGCTTCCAATCCGCAGCGAACTTGCCGATCTAAAACCATATGGAGCGCCACAAATTTCTGGCGTTCGAGCTCTGAATACAAATGAAAATCCATATGACTTACCGAAAAAAGTTGTAGCCGAGATGCTCGAAGCACTTCCTCAGGTGTTAGCAAACCTAAATCGTTATCCAGATCGTGACGCAGTTGCTCTGCGCGAAGCGCTAGCCAAATACCTAAGTAAGAGTGCAGGCATTGTATTCGGTTCCCGAAATATTTGGGCCGCTAATGGAAGTAATGAGATTTTACAGACCCTGATGCTGGCATGTGGCGGCAGAGGAGCACTTGGATTTACGCCTTCGTATTCCGTACATCCATTGATTGCAAAAGCCACGGGAACAAATTGGATTTCAGGTGACCGTGAAGCCTCGTTCAATATAGATATTAAAAAATCAATCAAAATGATTTCAGAGAAAGAGCCAGGAATAACTTTTATAACGACCCCAAATAACCCAACTGGAACATCAACTCCTTACGCAGATCTTGAAGAACTTGCGATTGCTTGTCGCGAAATTAAAGGTTTACTAGTCGTTGATGAAGCTTATGCTGAATTTTCAAAGGAAATGTCGGCTGTAAATTTAATTGCTCAATATCCAAATGTTGTGGTTGTCAGAACCATGAGTAAAGCATTTGCATTTGCAGGTGCCCGAGTTGGGTATGCAGTTTGTAATGAAGCGGTTGTTGATGCGATGCTCGTAACCAGATTGCCTTACCACCTAAGCTCTACGACCCAGGCACTTGCCCTGGTAGCGCTAGATAATTCAAAAGCGCTGCTTGCAGAAGTTGATGCGCTAATCGCTGAACGCGATCGAGTAGCAGCCCAACTTGCAAAATTAGGTTTTGAAGTATCGCCGAGCAGTGCCAACTTCTTACTCTTCAGTGGATTCAAAGGGGATTCCAAAACTGCCTGGGAGTCATTAGTGGCGGCTGGAATTCTTGTCAGAGATGTTGGACTCAGTGGTTATTTAAGAGTAACTATCGGATTGCCTAGCGAGAATGATGAATTTCTAACGGCTATTGCCGCTCTTAGGTCATAATTAGTTCATCGAAAAATAGAAAAGGTAAAGAGGAGAAGAATGAGAACAGCACACGTAGCTCGCCAGACGAAGGAATCTAGCGTTGATGTAAAAATCAATTTAGATGGAACTGGTGCAATAGATATTGATACTGGTGTTCCATTTTTTGACCATATGCTCTCGCAACTCGGAAAGCATGCAGGCTTTGATTTAACCGTAAAAACTAAAGGCGATGTTGATGTCGATTCTCACCACACCGTTGAAGATACCTCACTTGCTTTTGGGCAAGCGCTACGTGAAGCGCTGGGGGACAAATCTGGAATTCGTCGTTTTGGTGATGCCATGGTTCCGCTTGATGAAGTCTTAGTTCAGGCTGCAGTGGATCTATCTGGAAGACCATATCTAGTGCACCGCCAACCTGAAATTGTTGAACTCATTGGAACTTTCGACACAACACTGGGCCGACATATTTGGGAATCAATTGTCGCTGAAGCACGTATTGCTTTACACGTTCGAGTTTTGGAAGGGCGCAATGCTCACCACGTTTTCGAAGCGCAATTCAAGGCAGTTGCTAGAGCACTTCGCGATGCATGTGCAATTGACAATCGAGTAAGTGGGATTCCATCGACGAAGGGCGTTCTTTGATTGCAATTCTCGATTATGGTTCTGGGAATTTGCGGTCGGCACAACGAGCATTCGAAGTCGCATCAGCAAATGTAGTAGTGACTCGTGATGCAAAAACTTGTAGCGAAGCCTCGGCGCTAATTGTTCCTGGAGTCGGTGCCTTTGCGGCATGCATGGAGCAACTGGCTCAGGTCGGTGGTGTGGAGATAATTGCAGATCGAGTAGCAAAGGAACGTCCAATTTTCGGAATCTGTGTTGGAATGCAGATACTTTTCCAATCAAGTAGCGAGAAAAAAGAGACCCAAGGTCTCGGAGTTTTACCTGGAAAGGTAAGTGAATTGAAAGCTCCAGTTCTTCCACACATGGGTTGGAACAGCGTTGCACCTGCGCATTCTTCCAAACTCTTTAAAGGCGTAGAAGATCAATCCTTTTACTTTGTCCACTCTTATGCTGCAAAGGATTCCATTTCAGATGCCACAAATACAATTACAAATTATGGTGAAGATTTTTTGGCAGCGGTTGAGAAGGATTTTGTCGTTGCAACGCAGTTTCACCCTGAAAAGAGTGGAGCGGCCGGAGCGAAGTTGATTGCGAATTGGGTTAAAACTCTATGACCCTTCCGATCTTGGAAATTCTGCCAGCTATCGACGTTAAAGATGGTCGGGCAGTTCGCTTGGTTCAAGGTGAACTAGCAGCGACTAGCACTTATGGACTTCCAGTTGAAGTTGCAAATGAATTTGTTGCAGAGGGCGCAAGCTGGATCCATCTAGTAGATCTAGACGCCGCATTTGGCACTGGAAGTAATTTTGATTTAATCCAACAAGTCATTTCAAGTGTTGATATAAAGGTAGAGCTCTCGGGTGGTATTCGTGATGATGCCTCACTTGAACGCGCTATATTGACTGGGTGCGAACGAGTTAATTTAGGAACCGCAGCAATCGAAAATCCAGATTGGACGGCAAAAGTTATTGCAAACTATGGCGAGAGAATTGCCGTAGGGCTAGACGTGCGTGGCCACACCCTTGCCACTCGAGGTTGGACTGAAGCCGGAGGTGATCTCTTCGAGATGATTGCGAAATTGGATTCTGCGGGTTGTTCGCGTTACATAGTTACTGATGTTAGTAAAGATGGAACTCTTGCTGGTCCAAATTTTAATTTGCTTCGAGAAGTTTGTGCTGTAACTAAAACTCCGATTGTTGCAAGTGGTGGAATCGCAGAACTTTCAGATCTGATCGAATTGCGAAGCATGACAAATATTGGGATTGAGGGCGCGATAGTCGGTAAGGCAATTTATGCCGGAGCATTCACACTTGCCCAGGCTTTGGAAGTAGCAACAAAGTGACACTGGCAAAGCGGATTATTCCGTGCCTTGATGTTGCTGGGGGACGAGTCGTCAAAGGTGTGAACTTTAAGGATTTAAAGGATGCTGGAGACCCAGTAGAACTAGCAAAGAAATATGGCCTCGAGGGCGCTGACGAATTAACCTTTCTTGATATTTCGGCGAGCGTGGAAGAACGGGAGACAACGCTAGAGATTGTCCGTAGAACTGCAGAGCAGGTTTTCATCCCCCTAACAGTTGGTGGTGGAATTCGCAGCGCCGAAAATGTAAACGAATTACTTCGAGCTGGGGCTGACAAAATTTCAATCAACACTGCAGCAATTGCTAGACCAGATTTAATTAATGAGATCTCTGACCGATTTGGAAATCAAGTTCTTGTCCTCTCGGTTGATGCCAGACGTGCACAAACCAAATCTGGATTCGAAGTAACAACTCATGGAGGACGGCAGAGCGCCGGATTGGATGCGTTGGCTTGGATAGAGGATGCAATCCTTAGAGGCGTAGGAGAAATTCTTTTGAATTCCATGGATGCAGATGGCACAAAATCTGGATTTGATATTGAGATGCTATCGGCCGTGAGAAAGATTTCAAGCGTTCCCGTGATTGCAAGTGGTGGTGCTGGAAAGATTTCTGATTTTGCCGAGGCGCTAACTGCTGGCGCCGATGCCGTTCTGGCCGCCAGCGTCTTTCATTTTGGGGAACTTCGGATCTCGGATGTAAAAAATGACTTGGTGAAACGCGGTTTTCCAATTCGCGCGTAAGCCGAAATAGTGGACAATAAGCATATGTCGAAATTCCCACCAGCCATTGCAGAGCGATTTCGTGCGGGTGAATTAATAGCTGCTATTGCTCAAGATTCAGAGTCAAAAGAAGTTCTGATGATGGCCTGGATGAATGAAGAGTCTTTAACTAAAACTTTAGAAACTAAGCGCGCTACTTATTGGAGCCGAAGTCGAAATGCGCTCTGGGTTAAGGGCGAAACTTCAGGCCATTACCAAGATTTAGTCTCGCTCTCCTTTGACTGCGACAGTGATTGTTTGCTCTTATCTGTAAAACAAACTGGCGCTGCTTGCCATACCGGAGAGCGCACTTGTTTCCACTCAGAAATCAAGCTCGCATGATTAAAGTTACCCTGCTTTTGATTTCAACCGGAGTGCTTGGCTATTTAATATTTCGTATTTCAAAAAGAGGAATCTCCAAGAAGTATGACCGCAAGCCCGAGAGCGCATGGAGCGCACTAAATGATGGAATCGACCCAACCGTATGAACAAACTAGCTTCTAATCTGACATCAACTAAATATCAGCCCTGGCTCACTCTTGTTTTCAGATTGATTCTTGGTGGTGTTCTATTTGTCGCTGGTGCACTAAAAGTTTCCGATCCCTATGCATCTGCGACTTCGGTTCGGGCATATCAAATACTTCCTGTTGATTTAGCAAATCTCCTCGGGTTTGTCCTGCCCTTTGCTGAGGTTGCGATTGGAATTTTCTTAATACTTGGAATCTGGGTTCGTCTAAATGCGGTCGCCGGTGGCGCCTTAATGGCTATGTTTATCATCGCAATCGCTCAGGCCTGGGTAAGAGGTATATCCCTCGATTGCGGGTGTTTTGGCAAAGGAGGACTTCTTGAAAGCGAGGAGCTGCCAGTTTGGAATTACACGGTTGAGATTGCACGAGATATTGTTCTCGCAGCATTTGCTGTCTACATATATCGCTTCCCAAAGGGTAAATTAGGTCTCGATAAATAAGATAAATAAGATAAATAACATCAAGGAGAGATGAAATGGCAAGTAGTAAATCAGGCGATAAGGGATTACGCGCAATCGTAATTGGAATGATTGTTTTCGTGATTTCAGTGACTGGAATCTTTATTTATTTCGATAAGAAGCCAGCAACAAATGTTTCTGCGCCAGCATCAATCTCTCAGGCCGACGGATCCGGATTAGTTTTCAACCCTGAGTTGACTAACCAAGTAGATATTTGGGAAGACTTCCAATGCCCCGCTTGTCGCAGCTTTACAGCGGTGAATAATGAATATATCAAGAAGATAATTCTAGAGAAGAAAGCCAAAGTTGTTTACCATCCATTGACATTCATTGGTGAGCGATC
>JBILDT010000142.1:0-3053 GCA_044352485.1 Candidatus Nanopelagicaceae bacterium | reverse complement strand
CTCCGATTATTAGAGCGCCACTTGCGTTTACTGCTGCGCATGCTGGCGTAATTGCTACAAGACCTGCCACAACGCCTGAGGCGGCGCCAAGACTTGTTGCATGTCCATCACGAATTTTCTCTACTAGTAACCAGGCCAGTAGCGCGGCAACTGTTGCACCAATTGTATTTAGCAGTGCTAGTCCAGCAGTTCCATTAGATCCAACTGCAGATCCAGCGTTGAAGCCAAACCAACCAAACCAGAGAAGCGCAGCTCCTAGCATTACCAGTGGAAGTGAGTGCGGACGCATTGCTTCTTTGCGCCAGCCGACTCGCTTTCCAAGAATAATTGCAAGTGCTAATCCAGCGGCGCCAGCATTGATGTGAACTGCGGTACCACCTGCAAAGTCGAGTGCACCAAGATCATTTGCAATCCAACCACCTGTCTTTGCAACAAAGTCATCGAAGGCAAAGACCCAGTGTGCAACTGGGAAGTAAACGAGTGTGGCCCAAATTGCAGCAAAGACCATCCAGGATCCAAACTTTGCGCGATCTGCAATTGAGCCAGAAATCAACGCAACTGTTATTGCTGCAAAGATTCCTTGGAAGGCGATAAACACTGCAGCAGGAATTGTTCCAATTGCGGCATCAGCATTATCTAAACCATTTAAGAATAAGAACTGAGTCGGATCACCAACTATTCCATTTCCACCAAGTGAATCACCAAAGACAACCGAGAAACCAACAATGATCCAGAGCACAAAAACTATTGCGAGTGCGCCGAATGACATCATCATCATATTTAGAACGCTTTTTACGCGAACCATTCCACCGTAGAAAAGTGCCAAGCCAGGAATCATTAGAGTTACAAGTCCAGTACTTATAAGCATCCAGGCAGTGTCACCAGAATTGATAACAACTTCTTCCATTACAAACCCCTTACACGCATATGCCTCGCCATTGAGATACCCGAAGGGTCGTAGGAGTTGGTTACATCAGATGCCCTGGCAGATTACGAAATGGTGAAAGCTTTGGGGCTTGTGTTACAAATTGGTTACATCCGGGCTGGGCTAGCTAAAAAGCCCGTTCAGATATCGATCAGGGTCGAAGGCTTCGAAATCAGTGGCGCTCTCACCGGTCCCAATGAACTTAATTGGGATGCCACACTCACGCTCGATGGCCAGAGCAATGCCGCCCTTTGCTGAACCATCCATCTTGGTCAAGATTAATCCAGTCACTGCAACGCTCTCCATAAAAATCTTCGCTTGAACGATTCCGTTCTGCCCGGTCGTAGCATCTACAACTAATAAAACTTCATCAACCGGTAAGACTTTTTCAATAACTCGTTGAATCTTTCCAAGTTCATCCATCAATCCAGACTTTGTGTGCAAACGTCCAGCAGTATCAATAATTAAATAATCAATATTTGCAGCCTTCGCCTTAGTGGCAGCTTCAAATGCAACTGATGCCGGATCACCATTTGCAGGTCCAGTAACAACGTCTACGTCAAGACGACTTCCCCATGTTGCCAACTGTTCAACGGCAGCTGCGCGAAAAGTATCTGCTGCTGCAACTAGAACCGAGTGCTTGTTCTGCTTTAGGAATGAAATTAGTTTTGCTGTTGATGTCGTTTTACCAGTGCCATTTACGCCCACTATCAACACAGTCGTTGGTCGATCGCTATTGAATGGAAGTTCGCGATTTCCGTTACTTAACCAGGCACTGAGCGCATTTGTTATTGCAGTATCAATCTCATCGCTCTTTGATCTCTTAGCTAACTCAATTATCTCTGCAGCACTTTTTGCTCCAAGATCAGAGGAAATTAGCGCCTCTTCAAATTCTTGCCAATCTCCGGCAGAGGTAGAGCCACCTCGGATTTTCTGTAAGAGCTTACTAAAGAGCGCCATTACTTTTCACTAGTAAAACTAGTTAGCGCTTTCAGATTCCCGGATACGTTGCGAAATAACTTCTGAAACTCCATCGCCACGCATTGTTACACCATACAAAGAGTCCGCAATTTCCATGGTGCGCTTCTGGTGAGTAATAACAATCAACTGTGACTTTTCACGGAGTTCTTCGAAGACACCGAGTAGGCGTCCAAGGTTTGTATCATCCAACGCTGCTTCGACTTCATCCATCACATAGAACGGACTTGGGCGAGCTTTGAAGATTGCAATAAGCAGCGCAACGGCTACGAGCGAGCGTTCGCCACCAGATAAAAGTGAGAGTCGCTTTACGCGCTTTCCAGGTGGTCGGGCTTCAACATCTACACCTGCCAATGTCATGTCCTCTGCATTAGTCAGAATTAATCGACCATCTCCACCTGGGAACAAACGCGCAAAAATCAATTCAAATTCGCGGGCAGTATCGTCATAAGCCTCTTTAAATATCTGCTGCACTTTGTCATCAACTTCTTTAATAATGTCTAAGAGATCGCGTTTGGTTTTCTTCAAATCTTCTAACTGTTCTGCCAAGTAACGAAGCCGCTCTTCCAGAGAGGAATACTCTTCCAGGGCCAACGGGTTAATTTTTCCAAGCAGCACAAGTGAGCGCTCGGCTTGCGCAAGGCGCTTCTCTTGTTGATCGCGGCGATATGGAATCAAATCTCCTGGAACAAAGTTTCCTTCTTCATCTTCAACGAAAGTTGGAACATCATTTGCTGGACCATATTCATTTACCAGAGTTGTTACATCCACACCAAGTTCTTCAATAGCTTTCTGCTCAAGTGTTTCGATCCGAAGTCGTTGTTCGGCTCGGGCTATTTCATCTCGGTGGACGCTAGAAGTTAGGACATCTAGTTCGGATGTTAACTCGCGACTACGAACACGCAAAGCAAGAATTTCACTTTCACGTTCAGAGCGAGAGATCTCTAATCTTTCACGTTCGGTCGAAGCCTTAGCGATTGAAGATTCGATTTGAATTAGCGCTTCATATGAAGCATCGGCGACACCTTGGGCAGTCAGTGCTGCCAAACCGCGTTGCTCTCTACGACTTACTGCGCGAGTTGCAGAATCTCGCTCGTTCTGAGCGGCGGCTTCCAATGCATCTGCTCTAGCAACCAGAGCAGTAACGCGC
>JBILDT010000141.1:0-3136 GCA_044352485.1 Candidatus Nanopelagicaceae bacterium | reverse complement strand
CCGCGACCATGGTGGTGTCGCCTTCATCGATTTACGAGATTCATCGGGCAGTGCGCAAGTTGTTATCAATGATGAAAATTTGGCGGGTTCGCTACGTGCCGAATGGTGCGTACTAATTACGGGAACTGTTCGACTTCGTCCAAGCGGCAACGAAAATTCAAATATTGCAACTGGTGAGATTGAAGTCGTATGTGAATCTCTAGAGGTCTTAAGTGAAGCAGCAGCACTTCCATTTCCGGTCGACAGCGGCGACCTAAGCACAATCAGTGAAGAAGTTAGATTGAAGTATCGTTACTTGGATTTACGTCGCGAAGGACCAGCCAAGAATCTACGGTTGCGTTCTAAAGTTACTTCGGTTATTCGCACGGTTATGGATGATGAAGATTTCCTTGAAATAGAAACTCCATACCTAACTCGGTCAACGCCTGAAGGTGCTCGCGATTTCTTAGTTCCAGTTCGTTTGCAACCTGGAAGTTGGTATGCACTTCCGCAGTCACCACAATTATTCAAGCAGTTGTTGATGGTCGCTGGAATGGAGCGTTATTACCAGATTGCTCGTTGTTTCCGAGATGAAGACTTCAGAGCGGACCGCCAACCTGAATTCACACAGCTTGATATTGAAATGTCCTTTGTTGATCAGGAGGATGTTCTGAAAGTTGCAGAGAAAATTCTCTCTCGCGTTTTCAAGAAAGTTGTTGATTACGATATTCCGCTTCCAATCCCACGGATGACATATTGGGAAGCAATGCGGAGATACGGATCAGATAAACCTGATTTACGTTTTGCAAATGAATTAACAGATTGCACCAAGTTTTTCGCTGACACCACATTTAGGGTTTTCCAATCCTCATACGTTGGAGCTGTGGTTATGCCAGGGGGAGCAGATTCACCTCGTCGTGAATTAGATGCTTGGCAGGATTGGGCTAAGGCTCGTGGCGCTAAAGGTCTTGCTTATATTCTGGTTGCGGCTGATGGAACTTTGGGTGGACCAGTTGCTAAAAATCTTTCAGAGAAAGAGACCGCTGGAATCGTGGCTCATGTCGGAGCAAAAACCGGAGATGCAATATTTTTCGCAGCAGGTGACCGGGTTTCCTCACTGAACTTATTAGGCGCAGTTCGCCTCGAAATTGGCAAGCGTTGTGATTTGATTGATAACAAGGCGTGGAATTTTCTCTGGATTGTAGATGCACCAATGTTTGAGCAGATCGATAGCACCATCGAAAATAGTGGTTGGACTGCAGTTCACCATCCATTTACTGGTCCAAAGCCAGAGTTTGCGGAGAACTTTGATAAAGATCCAGCAAGCGCTCTTGCCTACGCATATGACATTGTTCTTAATGGAAATGAAATTGGTGGTGGATCGATTCGTATCCACGATCGCAAAATGCAGGCCCGGGTATTTGAAACCATCGGTCTATCAAAAGCAGAAGCTGAAAGTAAATTCGGATTTTTGCTAGAGGCATTCAATTACGGACCACCTCCACATGGCGGAATTGCACTTGGACTCGATCGTCTCTGCGCGCTTCTTGCCGGAGCCGAATCAATTCGCGAAGTAATTGCATTTCCGAAAACTGCTAGCGGAGGCGACCCACTAACCGGTGCACCTACGCCAATAACCGCACCACAGCGCAAGGAAGCCGGCGTTGATTTTGTGCCAGAAAAGAAATCTTCGGATTAACTGAACCACTCTCGTAGACACCTCCTTAGACGCCCATCAGGTAGGCTTCAACTATGGGCCCAGGTGGAATTGCAACGATAATCGCAGCGGTTTCTCTGCTTGTAATCGCACTAGCAATTAGTTACGCCGTGGTCCGAGTCGGCCGTCTGGTTGATCAGGCAGCGAATGCAATAACAGAACTTACGAATGAAGTTACTCCGCTGTTGGATGAAGTGACTACAACAGTTGAACTAATTAATGGTCCACTTCATAGCATCAACAAGGTCACAAAAAAGGTTGAGGATCTAAGCTCGAAGATTTCAGATTCAACTGAGAATTTTCTAGATAAGAATAAGCTGGCCATGGGTGCGGCGAGCGCCTTGCTTGCAGTTACTAAAGCTAAGAAGAATTCGGAAGCGAAAGAGCAGAAGCCGATTAAGAAGAAGCGTTCGAAGTCCGATGAGGGGTCCGAGTAAGAGCGTGAACTCTGCCGAGATTAGAACACGCTGGCTCAATTTCTTTGAATCTGGAAATAGCCAGGGTTTAAAACATACAGTTGTGCCTTCGGCATCTCTTATTGCAGATGATCCAAACCTACTCCTTGTAAATGCGGGCATGGTTCCGTTCAAACCTTACTTTCTTGGCGAGATAACTCCGCCGTATTCAAGAGCGACCTCAGTTCAAAAATGCGTCCGAACTCTAGATATCGATGAAGTTGGGAAGACGACACGACATGCTTCTTTCTTTCAAATGTGTGGAAACTTCTCGTTTGGTGATTATTTCAAGGAAGGTGCGATAGCACTAGCTTGGGAGCTTCTAACGAAACCAATTTCAGATGGCGGATACGGCTTTCCAGAAGAAAAACTTTGGGTGACTGTTTTCCAGAATGATGATGAAGCTGCCGATATCTGGCATAAGAAAATTGGAGTTCCAAAAGAGCGCATCCAGCGTCGTGGCATGGCAGATAATTTCTGGTCAATGGGAGTCCCTGGCCCATGCGGTCCATGTTCCGAAATTTATTATGACCGGGGTCCTGAATATGGCCGTGATGGCGGACCGATTGCAGATGAAGATCGCTATCTAGAAGTTTGGAATTTAGTTTTCATGCAGAACAGCCGTGGCGCTGGAACTGGAAAAGATGATTTTCCGATCCTAGGAGAACTTCCTGCAAAGAGCATTGATACCGGACTTGGGTTAGAACGAACTGCTGCATTGTTGCAGGGCGTAGAAAATATCTATGAGATTGATACAACGATGCAAATTCTCAGCGTTGCAAGCGAATTGACCGGAGTGAAATATGGCAAGAATGAGAAGAGCGATGTCGCACTGCGGGTAATTGCAGACCACGCCCGCACCACAATGATGCTTATTGGAGATGGTGTTCTTCCTGGCAACGAAGGCCGTGGATATGTTCTGCGTCGAATGATGCGCCGAACAATTAGAAATATGCGAATTCTCGGTGCCTCCGAGCCAACTTCT